>CAZJZR010000335.1:0-4984 GCA_964550475.1 uncultured bacterium | reverse complement strand
AAATAGACCTCTTGCACATTGCATAAAAGTCAATTGTTGGGTTGCCAAGATCTTCACCCTCACCCTTTTCTTGTATGCCCGAAGGGCTTTAAGCCCTCTCCCAAATTTGGGAGAGGGCCTTTGAATCCGGCTCCCCTTCTCCCAAATTTGGGAGAAGGGGTCGGGGAATGTAGAGCTTCCCTCTTCCCGTAGGGTGGGCTACCGTGTATACAGATCTTGGGACGAGAGTTGTTATCCCCGCATTACCCCCCTTAATCCCCCCTTGGAAAGGGGGGAAATCCAGTTCTCCCCCTTTCCAAGGGGGAGTTAGAGGGGGTCAGGAATGGGACTCTATGCACAAACAGATTTGTGTATACACGGTAGCGTAGGGTGAGTGAGGATTGCTTACATCCCCATGATGCAATAGCCGGAATCGACGTAGAGGACTTGTCCGGTGATGCCGCTCGACAAGTCGCTGCACAGGAATGCCGTGGCATTACCCACTTCCTGTTGGGTGACGGTGCGGCGCAGGGGGGCGGTGTCTTGGACGTGGTGGATCATGTCGAGGATGCCGCCGACGGCTGAGGAGGCGAGGGTGCGGATGGGGCCAGCGGAAACGGCATTCACCCGAATATTTTGCGGCCCCATTTCAGCCGCTAAGTACCGCACATTCATTTCTAGAGCCGCTTTGGCAATCCCCATGGTGTTGTAGTTGGGGATGACGCGCACACCGCCCAAATAGCTGAGGGTCACGATGCTGCCGCCTTCGGTCATCAGGGGTTTGGCTCCACGCGCCAATTGCAGCAAGGAAAAAGCACTGACATCTAGGGCTTTGAGGAAGCTATCCCGCGACACGCCGCTGAAATCGCCCGATAACCCTTCCTTATCAGCAAAGGCGAGGCAGTGAATCAGAATATCCAGCTTGCCCCATTTGTCGGCGATCGCGGCAAACAATTCCCCCACCTGAGCATCATCCTGCACATTACAGGGCATAAACAGCGATGGGTTCAGGGGGGCGGTCAGGTCAGCCACTTTTTGGCGAAACCGATCGCGATCGTCCGGCAGATAGGTCACCCCCAAATTGGCTCCGGCTTTGTGGAGTTGCTGGGCAATCCCCCAGGCAATGGAGTGGTTATTGGCAATTCCGGTTACCAGGGCATTTTTCCCAGTCAGGTCAAGCATACGCAATTCAACTTCAGCAACACAACGGTTTAGCACAGGGATCGGTGATCCCTAGACGATTATAGGGGAGTGAGGGAGTAGGGGAGTGAGGGAGTGGGTGGGTGGGCGAGAGTAACTGCATCAACTATCACCATCCACTCACCCACCTACTCACCTACTCACCCACCTACTCACCTACCCACACCCCTACTTCAACTCCTGCAACTGAGCCGCTACCCGTTCGCCAAATTCGGGGTCGAGGTTGGCGAGGCTGAGGAGTTGTAGGTATTCCTGACGGGTGAGGCCGCCGTTTTCGATGATGCTGAAGGCTTCGGTGGTGATTTCCTGTTGGATGCGGAGGGATTCGGCTTCGGTTTCGGCGGCATCCATTTCGCCGCTGCGCCGTTCGATCAGGTCAATGACTTGCAGGTAGGCGCGGACGAATTGGTTAATCCGTTCGGAGGGAATGCTGTCTGCGTCGAGGCTGGGTAGGCTGGGGGCAGCGGGTTCGCTGGCGGGGGGCGCATCGCTGGCGGCAGTGGGTAGGGTGGCAGCGATCGCCCCATTCCCTCCACCTACTACCAGACACAGCACCACAACGACGATACAAACAAATCGCTGGAACCAAGCAGGACGGCAGAGCATAGGAGAAGACGGTGCGAGGGGGACAGCAAAGGGACGAGCGTGAACAGAAAACCCCTGATCATACGGTAAGGGCGAACGGTCGTTCGCCCCGACAGCGTTGTGGCTAGGTGATTGATCGGCACATCCCTAAACCCATGATGGGGGTTCATCTGCTAAATCACAAAATTCTCCACGATCGCCACATCCTCTAAATAGACCCGGACACTGAATCGTTCGCCCGGTTCGCCGCTGAATTTGAGTTGAATGTAGTTGTCCAGTTTACGGGCTTGGGCTTCCAGGAAGCGATCGCCCGCCTCATCCAACACCGTCAGCGTCAACCCCATGGGTAGGGTGCGGTTATCCATCGGATACACCCGCAACAACACAGCCAAATGACCATTGGTTTTGCGTAACACCGCCACCATCAACGCCACCGCATGGCGACCCAAGCGCATCCCCAAATCGGTGACTCGCCGAATACCGCTAGCGGGATTGGTGGGGTCAAGAATCCATAAACTTTCAGCCGCGATCCAGCGGGTTTCTTCATCCTGGGTCGTTTGGACTAAATGCATCAAGGCTTGACAGGCATCCGGGTTGCAACTGCCAATATCACCCAGTTCAAACGCTGCCGTCTTTTGTTGATGGTCGTCTGTGCTGCTGTAGACCTGATCAATCAACGTCCGGATCTGGCTGGGACTCATGAACGTTTGCTGGGTGCGGAAGGCGATCGCCATGCGAGAAGCGTTTGCAAACTGTTGGGGATCTTCACCCAGAATTTGTTCAATCGATTGCCACCCTTGGTCAAAGACCTGATGCAACCAACGCTGTAGCTGAATCACGGTTGGCACAGCATCACTTGACTCCACTACGGGCGGCATTGTCCTGACAGGCTCAGGGATGGGGACAGACGTGGCAACGGGGGCTGGATCAACGGCTAAGGTGGCCAGATGGACTAACAGGTAATCGAGGGATTGCAAGTGTTCGAGAGCAAGCTCAGATTGTTCGACCGTTGGCACAAAACCCAGCAACGTCCCCTGGCGATTCGCTTCATCCAGTTGGACAATCACATAGCCAATGCGATCGCTCCACACCTCTGGCGGAATCTCACAAGTCACCTGTTGTGGTTGCACAGGCCGACATTCTAAACAGCCAAAATCGGGAATCGGCAAATCCGCCACATCCGCACATAAACGGCCAACCGGATTCCAACACAAACCATCGGCGAGGGCGGTGGTGATCCCTAGCATTTCCAGATAATCTCTAACTAACTGGACAGCGAGCGTGTTGCGATACACCTGCTCCGCTTTGATCTGATTCGGTTGCTCACAGGCAAACTGTTTCGCCACCCGTTGGCTTGCCGGGACAATTGGCATGGTGATAGTTAACGATTCAGTGGAGTAACTCATGGAAAGGCCAAAAGGTCTGGGTCAGCGGGCATTTAAGCAAATCCAACCATTACAGATAGCCTTGGGAACGAGCAAAGTCTCGTAAGCGGGGCAGGCATTCCCGTTGGTAAAAGCTACTGAGTGTGGTAGTAGATGCATGTACTTCTGCGGCAATGTCTTGCCAGGCGGTTTCTGGCGGCAGACGGCGCAAGATCAGAAAATGGGCGTGGATATCAGGGCGATCGCGCACGTGGATACGGCGTAATCGGGGGGCTTCCTGTTGCACCCATGCCTGCACCTCCTTGAGAATCGGAGGGGGTTCGGATGGGGCTGCAATGTTTTCTAAGGGATCCGTGGGTTCATCGCCATCATCCGGAAATCGGTTAACTCTCTGAGCGGCTTGGATGGTTGCTTCAATGCTGAAATCTGCTAACCGCCGTTTTAGATAAGCGTTAAACCAGGTAATGGGACTGGCGCGATCAGGGTCGTAAACACTACCAGTCAAGGCTTCACACAGATTGCGGCAAAAATACAGCCACGTTTGCTGTAGTGCGTCTTCATAATGGGGGGACGAGTCTCGCCAGATCTTCCCGGATTTCTGCATTTTGCTAATTAACTGTTGCAGCGATCGCTGACGGGCGAGGCTACCCGCTGGTTGACGACAGGTGTCGATGGCTAATTGTCGGAGTTGGCTATCCAAACGGAGCTGACTATCCAAACGTAGTTGACTATCCAAGTCGTCCATTCCAGATCTAGCGGGGGTGAGAGGTTGCGCTCTGGGCGATGAATGCATGGCGGTAATGCATGATAGTGATGCAGGATTACCGTTGAACTTACTGTTGAAGTTGCTGTTGAACTTACTATAGCGGGGAACCTTGGGAAGGAATGCAGGGGCATCCTGCACGTTGCCCCTGCCACAGACTCTCGTTAAACCTGTCAGGCAAATTCCAGACCGTTACGCCAATCTTTACAAAGCTTTACAATTCAGCGATCGCAGATCAGCAAGGGGGCGTGGGGACAGGACTGGTTTGAGCCACCGTTGATCACAGCCATTCATCACACAGAGGGCTGTTTAGATTACCCATCGTTTGATGAGTCAGGGTATAGTGAGGATGCAGATCACTGTATGGTTTCCCGGAGTTGGTTGATTCTGCCCGAATTTTTTTGATTCTGTTTAATCTCCGTTTACCCCACCTTTCCCCACATCTCTATGTCCCAACGGCGAGTTGAACCCAGCAAACTAGCCAAGAACTCGGCTCCCCGCCAAGATGAGCCAAAGGTTGCCGCCACATCCAAGTCTAAGCGGGTGCGAGATTTAACTGAAAGTGCGTTGGGCATGGTTTCAACTCGCAGTTTTCCGGCGATCGTCGGCACCGCTGACATGATGTTGAAATCCTCTGGGGTCACCTTAATTGGCTATGAAAAAATTGGCAGCGGCTATTGCACAGCCGTAGTGCGGGGGAATTTGGCCGATGTACGGCTGGCGGTGGATGCGGGAATTCAAACAGCCCAACAGTTTGGCCAATTTGTCTCCAGTTCGGTGTTGTCTCGTCCGTTGCCCAACTTAGATGTGGTGTTACCCATCGGCAGTCGGTTGGCGCAATTGGTCGCCGGACGGGGGCGCAGTCGCCTCAGTAACCAAGCGGTGGGGCTGTTGGAAACACGCGGCTTCCCGGCCATGGTGGGGGCGGCGGATGCGATGCTGAAGTCGGCGGAGGTGCAACTGGCCGCCTATGAAACCACTGGAGACGGCTTGTGTACAGCGATTATTCGCGGCTCGGTCGCCAATGTGGTGGTGGCGGTGGAAGCGGGGATGTATGAGGCGGAACGGATTG
>CAZJZR010000334.1:0-5011 GCA_964550475.1 uncultured bacterium | reverse complement strand
AGTTGCAGCGATCGCCCTTTGGCCTGATTCACTTGGCTACCCATGCCGTCTTTGACCGCACCCCTACCAACTCTTACATCCAACTGTGGAATGGGCAATTAAAGTTAAATGATTTACGGTATTGGAGCAGCGATCGCAAAACTAACCCGATTGAATTACTCGTATTGAGTGCCTGCGAAACTGCCGTCAGTGGGGAAGAACGGGAACTGGGATTTGCGGGGTTAGCTGTGCAGACTGGCATGAAATCCGTTTTAGGCAGTTTATGGAATGTCGATGACCTGGGCACCTTGGGCTTGATGGCTGAGTTTTACGATGCCTTGGATGAAGCTCCGATCAAAGCGGAAGCCCTGCGGCGGGCGCAACTCGCCATGCTGCGTGGCAATGTCCAAATCGATCCAGAGAAATTACGTTGGCGCGATCAAGTTGTTCCCTTAACACCAGCATTGGCTGCCAAAACACCCTCTAAAACATTTTTGCCGCCGGATTACTGGTCTGCCTTTACCCTTGTGGGTAATCCTTGGTAAGGATGAGCGGTTGCTAGGGGTTTGATCGGTGATTAGCAAGTCAATAAGTTGCATAACGCTTTTCATCTTTACGAGGCACAGTTAATTAGCGCAAGTTCCTATCTGGGGATAACTGGATACTGGATAACTGGATAAAGGATTGCCTGGAGTGGACTATGCCCACAACCCCGCAAACAGCTATATTGATGAGGTGCAGCCGCTGAGCGCAAGATCCTCACTGAGTGGAGGGTTGCGTGGGATGGGGATAGGTGACTTCGCCACAGACGGCTGTAAACATCAGTAAATGGGAGAATGGGGTGAAGCAGACTCCAAAAGAGGAGTGGTTGCTCCGAGTTGGATTATTGGCGTGGATGGGCGGGTTGTTGTTAGCCACCAATGGCCACCAAAGTTTGATGGCACACGATGAGGGCTGGTATGCCTTACAAGCACGGTGGATGGTGGAGTCAGGGGATTGGATCACGCCTCAGTGGTGGGGGTTGCCAGTTTATGACCGCACGGTGGGGTTGCATTGGGCGATCGCGGCTTGTTACACCCTATTTGGCATCAGTGATGGGGTGGCGCGGTTAATTAGTTTGGTCGCCAGTCTATTGGCCGTGCAGTTAACCTACTCGATTGGCAAACGCCTATTCCCACCCCTATTGGACGCAATCCGCGCCACGCAACCGATCGCCGAGTCCACCGATCGCCCCTCTGGCTTAACTGCTGCTGGAATCGCTGCACTAGCTGCCGCTGTGCTGAGTGTGTGTCCCCTATGGTTGGACTACAGCCGGATGGCGACCCAGGATGTGCCGTTGGTTTGTGTGGAATTGCTGTTGATCTGGGCATTACTGCGGGCGGAAGAGGGGGAGCGATCGCGCTGGCTGTGGGGAGCGATGGCAGGCAGTTTGGTGGGGATTGGCTTTTTGATCAAAAGCATCATGATTATCATTCCCCTGGTAGCCTTGGTACCGTACCTTGTGGCGCAGGGGTGGCAGGGGCGATCGGGCACGGCTGGACGGCCTCATTTCACCAATCCCGGCCTTTATGCTGGGTTAATTGTGGGCTTCATTCCGTTTCTCAGTTGGTTTGCTGCCAGTATGTCCCGCTATGGCTCTCAGCCGTGGCAGGAATTATTTGGCCATTTATTTACCTTGGGGTCTAAACAATTCCATGCAGATGGGGGGATTGTCTACTATTTTTGGAATGTGCCAGCCAATGCCTTTCCCTGGGGCTTGTTTGCCCTAGGCGGCTTGGTGTTAGTGGTGCAACTAGCAATTCGCCAGCGGAATCAATGGTTCGGTCACACGTTCCCAGAGTCCACCGCAGCGTCCCCCGATCGCGACTCTTCAGTCGTTGCCGATCCTAGTGGTTTAGGGACAGCCTATCTGTGGCGGCGATCGCACCTCTTACTGGCAGCCTATCCCCTCCTGTTGTTCAGTGAGTTAACCATATTTTCCACCCGCACCGCTTACTACAGCTTGCAACTGTATCCATGGATCGGCCTATTGACTGCGATCGCCTTCTACTGGCTCAGTCAAACAGCTCCAGCCTGGATACCCAAAACCCTCAGCTACCTGTTCAGTGGGTTAGGTGGACTGGTGTTGGGCTTGGCGATCGCGGTTGGGGCAGGGGTTGTCCAGTTACCGAATGATGTGCTGCCCTATGTGCCTGTGGCGGTAGTGTCAGCCGTCGCATGGATCAGCCTGCCGTTTCTCTGTCGCCGCCAAACAATGGTGCAATGGGTGGCTGTTTATGTGCTGGGGTCGTGGTTAGCGTTGGCGATCGCGGGATTCCTGGGGTTATGGGGGAACTACAGCCCAGACATCAAAGCCTTTGTGCAACGCCCCAGCATCCAAGCCGAATTAAACAGCCATTCGGTTAACATCGTCCAACCCAAACAGATGAATGGGGAAGTGCATAAGTCCTGGATCTTAATTAGCTTTTATACCCCTCAGCTAGGGCGACAATTGGCAGACTTAGCCGACTTACCCCCGCTTCAGTTCGCCTGGGTCAGAGAACCGTTACCCAACCCAATTGCCTATCGCCAATTTGGTCAAGTGCAGGGCTGGCAACTGGTTCAACGGTTGTAAGCCACAGTTCAGAGGTGCATCCTTGGTGTCTTAGTACCTTGGTGGTCAAGGTTGAATTAACCACTAAGGCACAAAGGCACAAAGAATTCACCAAGTTTGTTCAGAGCGTTAAAACCATGTACTGATACATGAACTGATATTTTTACAACCGCTAGGCAAACATTAGGCTTTTGTGGCTGGTGTGATCGGTGGTCAGCGGATGCCAGTCTTCCAGTTGCTCCAAAATCCGGTAGGTCACAGGCCAGCCGCCACTGGGGCGATTTAGATCGGATTTGCGGCGACGATTCATCCGACTGAGGGCATAGTGTTGGGTGCGAATTTTGTCTACGGTTTGGGGTAACACACCAATCAAGGAAGCCAAGGCATAATCGGGCAGACTGGCAATCACCTCAATGCCAAAAAAGGCTTCAAATCCGGTTAATAGTTTTTCGACTCGGACAGCGGCTTCAGGATGTTCAGTCATGCGTTGTTGCCAGCGCATCCACTGAATCCGCTTTTGATACCCTTGTTGCCGCGCCTGATAACTGGTGACGGGTAGCAGTTCTAAGGTGCCAATCACAATCAACTTTTCATAGGACTCGATTGCTTGATCACTGACGATCGCCCCTGGCCCCACAAACTCGCCATAGTGGGGCTTGAGCAAGATCAAACCACTTTTGTGATTTTCACTTAAGGTTAACAGGTGATCGCGGGGAAGCATGGATACTGCACTATGGTAACAAGTTGGCTCAAGTTCAGTTGATGGCACTGTTCTCACCCTAGTTAACGGTCACTCACCAGTTATTAATCAATCAATTGGCTGGCTGAGAAATCAGTCAAAACCAACGGTGAACTGTTCTACAACGCCTCAAATTGTCAGCGAATGATGAATATCACGATGAATGGCCGCTTAGGGCAGCAGGGCAATCCTTCAGTTATGCAACATAGAAAGTGGTTTTAGCGCGTTGGGCTGGGCTGGTGCTCTGCCCAAATTGTTAGCCTAAACCGACTGCTTAAGTGTGAATCGACAACAGAAGTTGCAGAATGTTGCAAAAATTATTGGTGCCTTTTGATTCCCATGTCCACCTGGAACTGACCTAAATCAACGCTTCGCTGGGCGACTGTTGCCTAGTTAGTTTGCTTGAAGACACGGAGCTAAAAGGGTCTGGGGATTGTTATCCCTTACACATCTGTTTGGCCGACTACACACAGGAGTTGAATCGAGTCCAAGAACACTAACCCCAATGAATTAAAGATGGTAACCGTATCCGTTGCCGTCATGGTGAAGGAATCATGAAGTGATCGTAAAGAAGCGATCAGAATTTCTGAAACAAACATGGCGACGGGATGTAAGACTGAAACGACGAGGGAAAGTCACAATCAGTTAGATTGCAAATGCCTCTCCCGGTGACACGACTAAACCATGCAAGCCTGATCCATGAAGGGTTAGCCTGGTTGTTCTAGGCAGATTGCCCCAACTGAGGCAACCAACCCAACCGGCCACCATGCCATGGAGCGTTGAGCAATAAATCAGGATTGAAAAACTGAACCGCAGAACAATGAGCCAGTACCACAGATGACAGACCCATGCTCGGTAATTTCCGCTTCACAATTCTCAAAACGGTGACTATCGAAAGTAGATGCAAGTTATCCATTTCCATCCTATGCCAGATGTGAAATCAGTAATTATTCGGGACAAGGAATTTTATTGAATCTGAAAAAATACAATCCAGCGATTGTTCAAACGTTCAAGATCCTACCCTGTTCCCAAATCAAACCAACGGTGAATTGCGATTTGATCAGAAGGTAACAGGGCAACTTATCTGTAGAATTATTAATTAAAATTGTGGAAAACTTGTGAACATCTCACACAGTAGGCTGACAATTTGCGTAAAAACACGAATGGCTGCAAGGGGCGATCGCAGAGGCTTTGAGGCGTTGTCAAGGAAGCATAGCGAATCAGCAACCTTTAGTCGAGCCTGAATTGCCACATTACACGAATGATCATTTTGCAAGAATTGATACATCTGATGTGGTGAGATGTTCAGTAAATCGCGAATGCGAGGGACAATCTAAGCTGGATATCGCCGCTGGCGGTAGTGTGGGCGTTGTGTCAGCAGTTAAAGTTACCGTCCTAACGTTGTCAGTTCGTCATGCTGTTCGCAGATGTTGATGGGTGATTTGGTCGATCGCAGCGATCGCGATAAATCTCTGTCAGGGCAGGTGTTGTGGTTAGGGACTTGCGGAAAAATAAAATACCCGTGATGACTCTAGGGACAGGGCAATGCCCATTGGTGGCAAGTTAAGCAAAAGGTACGGATCTAGAGCAAAATCTATGATGATCGCGCCAGGTGTAGGGGCGAAGCATT
The DNA here is from genome assembly GCA_964550475.1 of uncultured bacterium. Classification (GTDB taxonomy): domain Bacteria; phylum Cyanobacteriota; class Cyanobacteriia; order CAIUCS01; family CAIUCS01; genus CAIUCS01. The sequence continues at coordinate 70 of CAZJZR010000334.1, read as the reverse complement.
CCGGTAGTTGATCTATGAACTTGACCAAAAATCATGGCCGGAATGCTTCGCCCCTTGTATGGAGGCACGT
>CAZJZR010000333.1:0-5016 GCA_964550475.1 uncultured bacterium | reverse complement strand
CCGACGAAGCGATCAGCCTGCCCACCGGACTGCTGCAAGCCGGAGTCGCTGGCGTGGTGGCCTCGCTCTGGTCTGTCGCAGACTTGAGTACAATGGTATTGCTCAGTCGGTTTTACACCCTCTGGCGCGATCACCAGATGGAGCCATCCCACGCCTTAGTGACCGCCCAAAAATGGCTGCGGGACTCCGAACCCCGCGATGTGATCAACCACTGTGCGACCTTTCTGCCCGAACTAGCTAACCGAGATAGTGAATTATATCGATCGCTGCGGTTAGACTTTTCCCATCCCTATCACTGGGCTGCCTTCAGCTATATGGGTACTTAAAATGACCGATTTTCACGCTGTCTTAGCCATTGCCTTAGCCGTTCGCCCTGAACTAACTGATTTGCTTGGTCGCGAAGCAGGTCAACAAATGCAGCAACAACTAGACGACCTGTTGCATCAAGCCCAAGCAGGGGAAAATGTCGCCACCTCGATTTGGGAACTCCTCACCGACACCAAAGCCACTCGCCAACGGGTCAGCCAATTTCAGCTCGCTACCCCAAAAGCATTCAACGAATTACCGGGTGCAATTTCTCCCATTGCCGCCCCCAAGTTTAAATGTCCTCAGTGTGACTATGAGTGGTGGCGCGATCGTATCGGTCGTCCCACACCCCTGTGCAAAATCCACAACATCCCCCTCGAACCTGTCGCCGAACCAACCCGATAGAATACGCATACGCGCTTCTGGTTAACCATGGTACACAGCCCCCCCAAACCCCTGACCCTCGATGAATTCCTCACGCTGCCCGAAACCAAACCCGCCAGCGAATTCATCAACGGTCAAATCATCCAAAAACCCATGCCCCAAGGAAAACACAGCACCCTTCAGCTTGATCTCGGTGCAGGCGTGAACCTGGCACTCAAACCGCAACGGATCGCGCGTGCCTATACCGAACTGCGGTGTACTTACCCTGCGGGAAGCCGCAATAGCGTCTATGGCGATCGCTCCATCGTTCCTGATGTGAGTGTGTTTACCTGGGAACGGATTCCCCGTGACCCCAATGGTGAAGTATCGAATACCTTTCTTATTGCCCCCGATTGGACAATCGAGATCCTTTCCCCAGACCAAAGCCAAACCAAAGTCGTTCGCAATATCCTTCACTGTTTGGCTCACGGAACCCAAATGGGCTGGTTGATTGACCCAGAGGAAAAACTGATCTTCGTTTACTTTGCCGATCGCCGCGTTGTGATTGTGGAAGAGGCAGGCGATCGCATCCCCGTTCCCAACTTTGCCGAACCTCTTGTGATCACCGTGGGGCAACTGTTCAGTTGGCTGGAGGGCTAACGGTGTCCGTTAAATTTCTAGACGGCATAAGCGGCAAGTTAGCCGAACAGTGGGTCGCCACCCTGCTCACCCCCGCTGTTGTCTTTTGGGCTGGGGGAGCCGCCGCCGCTCTGCAACGCTACGGCTGGCCAACCCTCAGCACCCAGTTCAGCCACTACCCCGAACCGTTGCAAATTGGGCTACTAGTCGCCACCCTGAGCCTGATTACCGCCTCCGCCTTTGTGGTGCAACGGTTTGATCTGCCCGTCTTACGCTGGCTAGAAGGCTATTGGCCCCGTTGGCTGCGTCCCCTGCGCCATTGGTGCATCCGCCGCGCCATCCGCCACAGTGAATGGGTGAGCGATCGCTGGCAAACCCTCGCCCGTCTCGACCCCGCCCACCTCACCCCTGATCAACGGGATGAACTGATCCAACTGGACTGGCAACAACTGCACACCCCCCTAGCCAATCAGATGATGCCCACCCGTTTGGGTAACATCCTGCGTGCCGCCGAGCAACGCCCCCTAGAAAAATATGGCTTAGACGCGATCATTTGTTGGTCGCGCCTGTGGTTACTGCTGCCCGATGCCGTCAAACAAGACCTGCAAGCCGCCCGCGCCGACCTCAACGCCGCCGCCCGGATTTGGCTCTGGAGTTTGCTGTTTACCCTCTGGAGTGCGGCTGGCGCACTGTGGGCGATTCCCTTGGGGCTACTGTCTGCTCTCTATGCCTACCGCTGGGCGATCGCTGCCGCCCAAACCTACGGCGACCTGATCGAAGCCAGCTTTGACCTGTATCGCCATTTACTTTACCAATCCCTGCGCTGGCAACTGCCTGCCGATCCGGCTGAGGAACGGCGCGTTGGGCAACAACTTACCACTTACCTCTGGCGCGGTTAATCGCTCCCACCAACCCCAACCCCACGCAGCAACCCATGGGATGGCAGACAGTACCGCGAGTTCCCCCAAATTGCCCTGATCAGCCCTAGAGTCCCCTAGCCGACGGGTAATAACGGCAGCGTAAACGTTAACGGATCCTCCAACTTTTGGTGCGTATTGGTCAGCAACAAGTTGAGATATCGCTGCATCAATTGGACTTGATCCGCCTCAATCCAATAGGATTGGTTATCTTGGGGGGCAAATAACGGTTTGGCCAGCAAAAGCTGGTAAGTGGCATTTCTGCGAGAACGGAGTGACAACAACTCCTCATCCGGTTGGGTGGGAATCCGTTGGTTGTGACTCGCGAGTGTGATGGTGCGTTACGGCGTTGCCTAACGCACCCTACATCTGCAAGGCGAAGAACAGAATTTAGTTGAACGATCCTACTCAGATATCGAATTGGACTGCGATCGCTTCATAAATATCGGCTAGGGATAGCTCAACTCCAACGGTCGCTAGCGTCAACACCGCATCCTGTCCGCTGTATTCCGTAAACAGCCATTGATGGGGAGCTTTTTTCACATATTGCTCAACGCGGGGGCGGTCTTGGGCTATCAGCAAATATTCCTGAAAGCTAGGAATGGTGCGGTAGGCGGCAAATTTGTCGCCTCGGTCATAGCCTTGGGTAGAGTCGGACAATACCTCTGCAATCAAAATCGGGTTGATCACGGTGTCTTTACGGCCTGGTTGTAGGTCGATGGGGCGGGGGAGCACCATGATGTCTGGATACGTGTATAAGTTGCAATCGGGAATCCAGAGCCGCTGATCAGTTACAAAGATGCTGTAGGGTTGTTTCCGTAGGGCAGCGGTTAGCAGAAATACCAACATCCGAATGATTTCGTTATGCTCAGGGGTGCCGCCTGTCATCGGAATGATTTCTCCCTTGCGGTATTCATTGCGAATTTCAGACTCGATTTCCAGAGCCAGATACTCTTCAGCGGTGTAGAGTTTGCTGGGGGTGAGAGTGGTCATGGTGGATGGGTGAGGAGTGGGGGGGGAAATGATCTATTGTGTGTGTTCCCTTCGCCAACCGTGAGGGGAAATTTTGGCTGTAAGTCGAGCGGGCTTTTGGAGAAAACTCAGCGTCAAGCATAACTATATTTTCATTTGGATTTTCATTTGGGAGTTGCGGGGAAATAATATCCCCGTGATAAGCGTAGGGACACGGCAATGTGTCATCGGTTATTAACCTATGCCCCCAGATTATGACACTTAGCCATGCCCCTATCTGCGAATCTCAGGCGTAGGGTGCGTTAGGCACCGCCGTAACGCACCGTTATCCAAGCTGATTTTACCAAAGGTGACAGGCTGGGAAGCTAAAAGCCCGGTTTCTTGAAGAAACCGGGCTTTTGCGACTTGAAGACGTAACAGTTTAAAGTTGGCTATGAAGTAGCTAAGGTTTGTAAATTTTGTCAGGATGGATTTTTTCAAAGTAAGCAATAGCAGCTTCACCAAAAGCTTTAACCGCACCTGCACCAATTCCAGGTTGAATAACACTCCCAACTATGGGGATAACTCCAGCGACACCACCACCAAGCCGGAAAAGTAACTGACCTCCACCCATTGCGATAATTGCTGCTGCTATTGCTCCAGCACCTCCAGCAGGCACCATATCAAAGTCATATACTTGGGCAATGCGAGTAACGACTGCAAATTGAACAGCAGTTAAGCTTGCTTGAAATGCTGCTGCCCCAAACAAGGGAACACCTCCAGCAAAACCAGCAGCAGCTCCGCCACCCATCATTAACCAAAGCTCGTCTCTTGCTTGATCTCGACAATACTTATCCATAAGATGATACGCCTGTTCATAAAATTAAGTTATGACCTAAACGGCCATAGAATATCATAATTAATGAATGCACGAAGGATTATCGGTAAATTTACTTGAATAATGTGGGATTACTCCTCACTGGCTAGGGTATCTCCTATTCGTTCTGTATTAATACGGAGATTGGACAAAGTCCCAAAGGGCTTTAATTTATTAGACTAGTTGGGAAATACGGATGAAAATCGCTGAAAGCCTTACACGGAGAAGGTTTCAGTCTCTCTATTGTAAAATCCCTGAAACGTTCGCTAGGCAAAGGTTTCAAGCATTTTTGAGCTTATTACCCAACAACCCTATTAGAAAACCTGAAGTTTGCAGTGAATAACTATGATTGAATACAAGACATTGTATTTTGACTTTCATGGGATTTGGACAGCAGAGGGTGGTAGATGGGGATGCACATGGGGATGGAAAATATTTTCTCCAGAAGGTGAACAAATAGGATTTGTTCATGATTGTACTGATGCATACTTTGTAACCAGTGAATCGCTTGGTATTCGATCCGTTCAGAGAAACACCGTTGAAAAGGCCGTGTATGTTATTGCGTTTCACTGGTACAAGCAGGAAGAAATCAAAAAAACATTAGATAAGAAAAGGCAAGGGTAGTTATCTGAGATTACCTCACCCCCCTACAGGTAGTGTGACTTGAATGGTCAAACGCATATATTGCAATCCCAGACCATCAGTAATGGGGATGTGGAATCATCTCACATTTCTACCGAGATAGCGCAGATTGTACAAATTCTGCATCTGATTTGCCGTAGTTTTCCAGAGGATTCGCTACTCAGTCCCATCACGGTTGGAAGATCGCGCAGAACTCCTTATTTATCAAGGCTTTCGCCCCTCTCCAATGGGTCGAAAATGTGTTAAAATTGAAAGACTTTTAATCCTTGCAGGGCAGCGGCGCGATCGCCCACCCACCTGACCTATCCGGAGTTTTTCCCC
>CAZJZR010000332.1:0-5029 GCA_964550475.1 uncultured bacterium | reverse complement strand
ACCATCCACCATCCACCGACTCACCACCCCCCATGCCCCACCGCTATCTCGTCACAGGCGGAGCTGGATTCATTGGCTCCAACTTTCTGCACTATTGGCAGCGTCATTATCCGAGCGATCGCCTGGTTGTCCTTGACCTACTCACCTACGCAGGCAATCGGGAAACGATTCGACCACTGGAGCGATCGCCCAACTTTCGGTTTGTCCAGGGAGACATTTGCGATCGCCCGCTCGTCGATCGGCTACTCAAAGAAGAAGCCATCACCCATCTGATCCACTTTGCCGCCGAATCCCACGTAGACCGTTCCATCACTCGCCCCGATGCCTTCATCCAAACCAACCTCGTCGGCACCTTCACCCTGCTAGAAGCCTTCCGTCAGCACTGGCAGACCCACGGCAACCCGGATCATTACCGCTTTCTGCACATCTCCACCGATGAAGTCTACGGCAGCCTCAGCCCCGACCAACCCGCCTTCAGCGAAACCACCGCCTACGCCCCCAACAGCCCTTACTCCGCCTCCAAAGCAGGCAGCGACCACCTCGTCCGCGCCTACCACCACACCTACCAACTGCCCACCCTAATTACCAACTGCTCCAATAACTATGGCCCCTACCAATTCCCCGAAAAACTGATTCCGTTGATGATCGTGAATTTGCTCATGGGCAACCCCTTACCCGTCTATGGCGATGGCCAAAATGTGCGGGATTGGCTGTATGTGGATGACCACTGCCGCGCCTTAGAACAGGTGTTATGTCACGGTCGATTAGGGGAAAGCTACAATGTGGGCGGCAACAATCAGGTGCAAAATCTCGAATTAGTGGAGCAATTGTGTGATCTAATGGATCACTTGGTGCCCGATTTACCCGTGCGTCCCTGTCGTCAGTTGATCACCTTTGTGCGCGATCGCCCTGGCCACGACCGCCGCTATGCCATCAACGCCGACAAAATTAGTCAGGAGTTGGGCTGGCGGCCATCCGTAGACTGGCAAACCGGCTTACACAAAACCGCCCTGTGGTACATTGCCAATCGTGCTTGGTGGGAACCCCTGCTAGCACGAAGCCCGCTCACGCCATAGCCAAACCCATGCCTTCACCAAACAATTGTGTCATCAAATTTTGATGTATCGATTTGGGACATCGAATCGGCGGCCAAGACAACCCATTTGTAGGATGTCCCTTGGGGGATAAAACTTCCAAAATCATCTTAAGCAAATTTGTTTAGTGGAGCGTCACAGCTCGTTTTTAGGGTAAATTCTCACAGATTTTACTCTAAGAGCAAAAAATGACCGAGCAGTAGCCGAGCGGATGAGTTAATCGCTCCGCCTCCGCTATTCATAAAGAAAGGTCTAACTGGGGCGATCGCTGACTGGATCGCTATCTGCTGACACACTCCCCGCAAAAGATACCCACTCACCCCTCCGTAGCAGCTTAGTTTGCGTCAAAGAAAGTCTTGATAGACAAGCTCTAGCTGCGATCGTGCTTGACTAATCCAACTGGAATTTGTGTGTAAAACTACACACAACCTTGGGAAGAGTGGGGAAGGTACTTAAGGATATGCAATGCTAATATTTCGTTGGATGCACTTCGAGGTCTTGCCGTGATCCGCTCTGCAACTGCCCTGCTTCAACCTGATCTGTCATCGGTTTCTGAGAATAATCGCCTCCGGTTGTTTTCCGGTTCGGCTAACATCCCCCTCGCCCAAGAAATTGCCCGTTATCTCGGCATTGATTTGGGGCCAATGGTGCGGAAACAATTTGCCGACGGCGAACTGTATATCCAAATCCAAGAGTCCATTCGGGGCGGCGATGTTTATCTGATCCAGCCAACCTGTAATCCGGTCAACGACCACCTGATGGAACTGTTGATCATGGTGGATGCCTGTCGGCGGGCTTCGGCGCGGCAAATCACCGCTGTTTTGCCCTACTACGGCTACGCCCGTGCCGATCGCAAAACCGCTGGGCGCGAGTCAATTACCGCCAAATTGGTGGCCAACCTGATTACAGAAGCGGGAGCCAATCGCGTTTTGGCCATGGATTTGCACTCAGCCCAAATCCAAGGCTATTTTGACATTCCCCTGGATCATGTCTACAGTTCCCCCGTATTAATTGACTATTTAGATAGCAAGAAACTGTCCGATCTCGTCGTTGTCTCCCCCGATGTGGGCGGCGTGGTGCGTGCCCGTGCCTTCGCCAAAAAACTCAACGATGCCCCCCTCGCCATCATTGACAAACGCCGCCAAGCCCATAACGTGGCGGAAGTGCTGAATGTGATTGGGGATGTCAAGGGCAAAACTGCCGTTCTGGTCGATGACATGATCGACACCGCTGGCACCATCTGCGAAGGGGCACGGTTACTCCGGGCAGAGGGAGCGCGACAAGTTTACGCCTGTGCCACCCACGCCGTCTTCTCTGGCCCTGCCCTAGAACGCTTATCCAGTGGCATTTTTGAAGAGGTGATTGTCACCAACACCATCCCCATCCCAGCCGATAAGCGGTTTGAGCAACTCACCATCCTCTCCGTCGCCAACATCATCGGTGAAACCATCTGGCGGATTCACGAAGACAGTTCCGTCAGCAGTATGTTCCGTTAATCCAGCGGCTGCAACAGCGGCTCTGCCCAATAACCACAAGCCCAATCTGAGCGGTGATATCGCAATGCTATCCCCGTCTCAGGTTGGTTTTTTTTCAATCAAGCGAAGGGGGTAGGAAACCGAAACCTTGTTGTATCATAGAAATTGTTTAAGAAACTTAACAATCTCTCTGTAATCATTTACACCATAACGACTTCACCGTGACAGTTCAAACACCAACGGTAATTCCAGCCATTGAAAAACGCCCTTGGCAATGGGAAGGACACCAAGTTTACTATTCCGTGATGGGCAGCGGCCAACCCCTGTTACTGGTTCATGGCTTTGGTGCATCCATTGGTCACTGGCGTAAAAACATTCCCACGCTGGCCGCAGCAGGATATCAGGTTTTTGCGATTGATTTGTTAGGGTTTGGTGATTCTGACAAAGCCCCGGTGGACTACAGTTTAGCTCTGTGGGAACGGCTGCTTGTGGACTTTTGGGGAGAGCATATCCGCCGCCCCACGGTGTTTGTGGGTAATTCGATTGGGGCGTTACTCAGCCTGATGGTGGTGAGTCGGCATCCAGAGATTGCCAGCGGAGCCGTGTTGATTAACAGCGCGGGTGGGTTGAGCCATCGCCCCAGTGAATTTAATCCGGTGTTGCGGTTTGTTATGGGTAGTTTTGCCCGTTTGATCAAATCCCCTCTGACTGGGCCACTGTTGTTTAATTTCATTCGGCAAAAGTTCCGCATCCGCCAAACACTGTTTCAGGTGTACCGCGATCGCACCGCTGTGACCGAAGAACTGGTAGAAATGCTCTACGCCCCATCCTGTCATCCCGGTGCCCAAAAAGTATTTGCGTCCATTGTCACCGCGCCCCCCGGCCCCGGCCCCAGGGACTTGTTACCCCAGCTTGATCGTCCGTTGCTAGTGTTATGGGGCGACTCCGACCCCTGGACTCCAATTACGGGTGGCAACATTTACCAAGAATTTGCCCAAGAGAAAACGATTAAATTTATCCCCATTGAAAACGCAGGCCATTGCCCCCACGATGAACGCCCCCAAGTGGTGAATCAACTGATGCTAGACTGGTTGGCAGAATTACACCTATCGGCAAAATAACCACTGGCGATCGTGGGATCCCCGCCTATTCCCCGCATGGCATTTTTCAGGCGTTGTTGAATTTAAGGATGAGCTAAGAGTTGGATGAATTGAAACGAAGTTTCAATTCATCCTGCTATTCGGCAACACCAGCATTTTTCATGCCGCGATCGCCGCTCATCCATCTGAGAACTGCGATCTGAGAACTGCGATATAAATGGTTACGAACTGGTTGGAATAACCAGCAGGATTGTTATAGTTCAATTAGTTTCACTCTATCCACACCGTTTAAGATCAAATCAACCCATTAAGATCAAATCAACCCAGCGCAGAATGAATGACTGAATCTATTGAAGTCATTTAACCTCCTAACAATTGATTCATTTAAGCTGATCCATTGAAGCACCTGATCCATTTAGGCACCCCGAATATTGATGAATCCTGAAACCTTACCCCAACTCGTTCAAAAAGGCTTTCGCGTTGCCCTCGGTGCAACGACTTCGCTGATCGAAAGCGTACAAGATGCCCAAAAACGGGATGAGAATTTTTCTAAGCTCACCCAAAATCCCACTGAATTTGCTGAAGAACTAGCTGCTAAAGGTGAGCTAACGGAACAGGAAGCCCGCAATTTTGTCGATAGTCTTCTGTCGCAGTCGGGTGGGGCTGGAGCGGGCGATCGCACCACGGTCAACACCACCGCCACACCTGTTGCCGATCCCACCGTCCAAGCCGAACTCCAAGATTTAACCGCCCAACTCACCGCCCTGCGGGAAGAGTTACAACGGTTGCAAAACAACGATTCTGGCAATTAACCCCGGACAATTAAATTAACCCCAGAATATTTCCGCATAGCAAACAAGGGATGCCGCGATCGCCCTCCGAGGGTAATTGCGACATCCCTTGTTTGGTTTGTTAGACGGATATTTTATTTTTCCGCCAGTCTCTGAGGGTGTGGGCACTGAACCCCTACATGGCCATCCTGTGTGCGGTCTGTAGGGGCGCGGTGCCCGCGTCCTTAATAGATACGTGAATAAGTATCTGGAATAGATACGTGAATAAGTATCTGGGCAGTTACCATCTGCCCAAACATCTACCCAACCATTGGCTTAATCGTTATTCCAAGTTTCTTGGCCAATCAAGTCACCAATGCAGTCACGCGGTAAGAAATTATTTTCCTCTAGTTCACACTCAATGCAGACCCATTCACGCGCCGGAATGTACTGACAGAGGCAGTAGATCGGTTGATGGCGGCTCACAACCCCCTTCTCCACCAAGTGGCGGGCTTCCTGTTTAATCACATCCATCGAATACTGTACAGACTGAATCATATTGCCCTCTTGTCAGAATAGTGCGGGGGATA
>CAZJZR010000331.1:0-5046 GCA_964550475.1 uncultured bacterium | reverse complement strand
AGCGGCCATGCAGGAAACTGAATAACAATGGCAAGGCTTTATGCAGATGAACAATTTCCTCGGCCTGTGGTAGCAAGATTGCGAAGTCTAGGGCACGATGTTTTGACTGTTCAAGAAGCAGGGAATGCAGGTGATTCTGACCCTGAAGTTTTTGCATTTGCGGTAGCTGACAATCGCGCTGTCTTGACCCAAAACCGTCGAGATTTTGTGCAATTGCATCGCGCGTGTCCTGATCATGCTGGCATGATTATTTGCTCGGATGATCAGAATTTTGTCAGGCTAGCAGAGCGAATTCACCAGGCAATTTCTGCGGAAGAAGCTTTATCCGGAAAACTAATTCGGGTTGTGCGACCTTCAATTTAGCGATCGCCGCTCTCGCGTTTGATCCATATAGCCTACGACATTTCAGAAAACCGACAGCGTGACGCATCAAACGCCTACAACACAGCAAGTTATAACCATATACCAAGCTCCGATTTGGGCACCCCCACCGCTGCGATCGCCCAGACAACCCCATAACCCATCTCGCAACCTATCCCCAGAGTAGCAACCCGGCAATCATCCCCACTCATTCCCGCCCATAGTCAACCACCATCCCTACACCTGCCATGACCCACGCGCAGAGCCACTTTGCTGCACATCAAACTCACGCTTCCCTTCCCAATTGATGCCTCTGGGAGGTGTGGTGGCGTGGAGAATGAGGGGAGGGGTGGGGCGATCGCCCTAGAGTTACGCTCTAAAGCAAAATTACATTCTGCAAAAGCACCCTCTAAGCTGCCAATTCTCCAATCACCACAACTTGCAACTCCTTTACCTGTCGCAACTGCTCATCATTGATCAAAAAACTATCACACCCAGACGCGATCGCGGTTGCTATTTGCAAAGCATCTGGTAATTTCAGGGAGTAGCGTACTCGCAAATCTGCGGCCATCTGACCAACAGTAGCATCTAACACAACCAACTCAATCCCTTCTGTATTTGTCAAAAAATCAATAAATGCTTGTTCAAGCTGCAATTGGCCTAAGCGACGGGGAAGCACCAAACATTCCGCGAGTGTTACTGGAGAAACAACGGCTTGAATCTGCCCTATATCTAACAATGCAAAGGCAGCATCCACAACTGCGGCGAACCTGGGTGTTGCTTCTATGTAATAAACCACTGGAGCCGTGTCTAGAAAGATCCTCTTTACACCTTGGAATGCCACTGCAACTTTCATGACTCTAGTTGCAGCCCGGTACTGCGATCGCTCCATTCATCCCGTAATTCATTGACCCAAATTTGAGCATCCATTCCCATCAACAACTTAGGTGCAATCCCACGAAATTCACTCACCCTACGCTTGCGAGATAATGGGGCATTTTGCATCCGCAATTGGTCAACCAATCGACTAATAAGCTCTAATCGGGCTTCCTGTGGTAATTGCTCTGCCTGCCTTAATAATGGTTCGATCAACGGATTCATCGTCTTACCCTAGTGAAGTTCCAGCATCAAACCCATTCAGTTGTTAGGAAAACGCTGCTTGGCAGTCCATCACACGCCAGCGTACCTGTATGTTAACACCCCCCATGACTCTGTACAGACCTAGCACGACGCACGCTCTGAACTGTTTTGCTGCACATCAAACTCACGCTTCCGTTCATAATTGATGCCTTTGGGATGTGTGGTGGCGTGGCAGGGGGAAAAGGTGGAGAGGTGGGGCGATCGCCCTAGAGTTACGCTGTTCACCCTTCAACCTGCCAATCCTCAACCTGTAATCCATCCACCCGCCCAAACTCTCGTGTGTTGTGAGTGACCAACGTTAGCTGATTTGATAACGCGATCGCGGCAATCATCAAATCGCAGATACCAATCGGCGTTCCTGCACTAGCAAGACTGCCCCGAATTTGACCACAAACAAGCGCGACTTTATCATCAAAAGGCAGTGAAACGAAGTTGTTGAGAAATTCCTGTTGCCGTTGCAATGTTCGAGTGGGGTTGTTACTTCGCATCGCACCATAAAATAGCTCAGCTTTGACAATCGAACATACAGCCATCTCTTCAAGAGCGATAGAATGCAGGCGATCTCGCACTGAAGCCGAACGACCATTCAAATACATTACACAAACATTCGTGTCGAGCAGGTAACGCATCTTCTAGTCAAACGCTCCAGCAAGGTCATCATCCAGGCTCTCCGATATTCCGCAATCATCGATAACAATGGGGTCATCAGCACAAATGCCATAGAACCGTTCTAGCGATCGGGCAGTGACCGTTGGCGATGCCACAAACTGATAAATAACCATTACCTCCACATCGCGTTCTACTATTCCAAGAGGAATATCGAGATGGAGAATGCCATCTTGACCAATATGCCGACGTACCTTAATACTGTCCATCCCCTCTCCCTCCGCCCTTACAGACTGACATCCTCACCCAATTCTGGCAAAATTCTCCGCAACTCTGCTATAGCTGCCTCCAATTCACCGATAGAGTCCTGATCAGCAACAGCGTAACGCATCAACCGCCTACAACACAGCGGGTTATAACCATAAACCAAGCTGCGATTTGGGCACCCCATTGATGCGATCGCCCAGACAACCCCATAACCCATCTCACAACCCATCCCCAGAGTGGCAACCCGGCAATCATCCCCACTCATTCCCGCCCATGGTCAACCACCATCCCTACACCTGACATAACCCACGCGCAGAGCCACTTTGCTGCAAGTGAGGTAGGATAGGTTGAGTCAAAGCGAAACCCAGCATTGTCTTTGATCAATCAATCACAGTTCAAACGATTTATTAGTGCAGTCAACCAGTTTGTTTGCAGAAAACTCAGAAAATCAAGAGCCTGGTTTGTTTGGATTAAACCACGCAAACCGGGATTTTTCTCAGAAAGAGGCTTGGGGAAAAAATTGCTTTAACTCCTCCCTGCCAGCATCTCTGTGTGCCTATTTATATAGCCAAAACCTTGAGAATATATACATAAAGCTCAACTCAGATCTAGCAGTTGAACATTCAACCATCAGCACGGCTGATTTCTATGGAATCGAACCAAATTCAGATAACCTTTTCTATGCCTTTGAAACCCAATTTACCCCATACCAACAATATCTAATTGGTACTCTTCCAGGAGTTGATTTGGTCACCCAAGCCAGGAATACAGGAGCTTGCTTACAGCCAATTGAAATTAAATTAACCGCTTTACCAGACAATACAACCTACGATTTGTCAGAGGATTTATACGGGTGTGAAATTGTAGTCAGACCCGATACAATCGTCTATCTCGCAAGCAGCATTGTAGACATTTTCAGACTTCATCCTGCTTCCATAGCCAGTTTAATTCATGGGGATTTTACCAATGTTTTTGATTGGACAGAGCCGGATTGCGTTATTCCCTATATCCCAGACATGATTACATCAATTGATGCAATTTCACTGGCAATCCTAGAGCAGCAGAAACCCTTTTTAATGCAACCCATCTGGAAAACACAAGGGAAATCTCCAAAACTCTCAGATTATTGTTTAGATATTTTCGTATGGAGTAATCTTGCATTCACAAGACTATTCATCGACTTGGCCAAACACGAAATTCAAGCATTTGGACGCATCCGCACTATCCCAAGACATACAAGAACAATCGTCTGGTTATTTAGAATGCTATACGATTTTAGCAGTAACGGTTCTTTTAATCACCAAAGAATCATCGATACACTCTCGTACAATACAAAAAATGACAAGGCATTTGCAGTGAGTGGCAGAATTACCCATGCGTATATGAAATCAGACGCATTAAGGCAACCAAGAATTCAAAAGCATGAAATCAAGCAGATCATTTTAGGTGGTGGTCAAAACTTACTGAGTCCAGAGCGAAGATTTGACGCTATAATCTATAATTCTCCTGATTTGTTTGATTGATCCATTAAGTTGAACTGTACATTATTGAGAATGAAGACAGTTGGAAATGAAGACAGTAGATTTATTCTGTGGTTGTGGGGGCTTATCACTAGGATTCCAAAATGCTGGCTTTGATATCGTTGCCGCATTTGATTCCTGGCTCCCTGCTATTGCAGTCTATCAAACCAACTTTCACCACCCCGTCTTCAATCAAGATCTTGCAGCAGACGAAGTATCGACTCTTATTGCTCAATTCAAACCAGACATCATCATTGGCGGCCCACCTTGCCAGGATTTTTCTAGCGCAGGTAAAAGAGACGAAGGTTTAGGCAGAGCGGATTTAACTCTAACATTTGCCAACATTATCACTGATGTGAAACCTCGTTGGTTTGTCATGGAAAACGTTGATAGAATTACCAAAAGTCAGATTTTAGAACAGGCTATAGAACAATTCCAACAAACTGGATATGGTTTAACCGCATCAATCTTAAATGCTAGCCATTGCGGGGTTCCCCAAATTCGTAAACGCTACTTTTTAATTGGTCAATTGGGCGGTAAGGATAATGCATTAAGTAGCTATCTAACTCAGCATCAATCACAACAACCAATGACCATTTTTGAATATTTAGGCGATAGTTTAGGGATTGAATATTTTTACCGACATCCGAGAAGTTATCAAAGACGAGGCATTTTTAGTATTTATGAGCCTAGCCCAACCATTCGAGGTGTCAATCGTCCAATTCCGAAAACCTATAAAAGGCATCACGGTGACGCTTGCGAACTGAGTAACAATCTACGACCATTAACAACCATTGAACGCAGTTATCTGCAAACATTTCCTACTACGTTTAAGTTCAAAGGTAGCAAATCAGATCTAGAGCAGATGATCGGCAATGCTGTTCCCGTCAAACTAGCTGAATACGTTGCCCGATGCATTCTAGAATATGTTGAAAATACCTCATTCGTCTCCACCGGATCAATCGCCCAGACAACCCCATAACCCATCTCACAACCCATCCCCAGAGTGGCAACCCGGCAATCATCCCCACTCATTCCCGCCCATGGTCAACCAGCGATCGCTAAACCTGGCATGACATGCTGTAAGTTAAACTCAGACTTCCCTCAAATCCATGAGGTTTGGTTCATTATAATGGGTAAGAACTAGCAAGTT
>CAZJZR010000330.1:0-5071 GCA_964550475.1 uncultured bacterium | reverse complement strand
GCCGCATCCGCCGCCCCCGGCAGGATGACCGTATTGTTTTGCACTTGATGGTCGTATTGCCGATACACCCAGCGTTTGGAGGCGATGTTGGGCGTGTCCAACAGTTGCAGCAGGATGGTTGTCCAGTCCCGTTGTTCGCCGTTAATTACAATCCCTTCCGCCGTCGCAACGGGTAAGCTGTCCACCGACCACGCCCAGGCTTGTTGGGCATAGGCTGGCGGTTCCGTCAGCAGTTCCCGGTGGTAAATCGGCGTGTCATCCGCGAGGGCAGTGGCGGGAATTTCCGCCGCAATGCCACCCTGGAAGCGGATCCGCACAATCGGTTCGGCAATCACGGTTCCGGCGACGACGGCATGAAGTCCCCACCGCTCAAAAATCTCAATTAACTCCTGTTCCCGTCCCTTGGCGGCGACAAACAACATCCGCTCTTGGGACTCGGACAACAGGTACTCGTAGGGAATCATCCCGGTTTCCCGCACCGGAATTAAGTCCAAATCCAGGTCAATGCCCACGCCGCCTTTAGCCGCCATTTCGGAGGTAGAACAGGTGATCCCCGCCGCCCCCATGTCTTGGGCAGCGACCACGGCTCCGGTTTTGAAGGCTTCCAGACAGGCTTCGATCAGCGATTTTTCCAGAAACGGATCACCGACTTGCACAGCGGGGCGATCGCGCTCCGACTCATCTGTTAACTCGGCACTGGCAAAACTGGCTCCGCCCATGCCGTCCCGTCCGGTGGTAGAGCCGACATACAGCACCGGGTTACCCACCCCATTGGCTCCGGATTTGACAATCTCTGCCGTTTCCATCAGCCCCATGGCCATGGCATTTACCAAGGGATTGCCGGAGTAGGCGGGGTCAAAGTAGACCTCACCGCCAACGGTGGGCACGCCCACACAGTTGCCGTAGTGGGCAATCCCCGATACCACGCCGCTAAACAGTCGCCGCGTCCGGGCATCCGCCAAGTCGCCAAACCGCAGCGAGTTGAGAATGGCAATGGGACGGGCACCCATGGTGAAAATATCCCGCAGAATGCCGCCCACACCCGTGGCCGCGCCCTGAAACGGTTCGATCGCCGATGGGTGATTGTGCGACTCAATCTTAAACGCCAGTCGCAGGCCATCGCCCAAGTCCACGACCCCGGCATTCTCCCCTGGCCCCACCAAAATTCGCGCTCCCGTGGTGGGAAATTGCTTTAACAGCGGTCGGGAATTCTTGTAACAACAGTGTTCCGACCACATCACCCCAAACATCCCCAACTCCGCCCGATTGGGATGCCGCCCTAACCGCCGGACAATTTCAGCATATTCTTCCGGCTTCAACCCCTCCGAGGCAATCTCCTCCGGGGGCATGGCCGCAGTTGGGTCGGGGGGCAGGGAGGATTCCAAGGCCATCGCTTCACACAAGTTAACCAACAACGCCCTAAATTATCTCATGGATATCTCATTGATCTCTGGCTTGCTTCGTTGTCATGATGCCTGACCATTACATGGCACGTTCAAACTGTAAATTTCAGAAGCCGGAAACTCCCACCAAAATCCCGCAGATGAAGTGGTGACTCGACTAGCGGTGCGGGAGTTGACAGCGGACTATTCCTGTTTCATTTGCGTTCTGTTCCCTATTTCCGCCGGGATCTTTGCAACTCTGCGGTTCCCCAAGAAGATTGGCCGCTGGTATATCCGCCGACTTCTCTGACAGATCTGAAAATATGCAGAAAGATTCTCGCTATTTAGCCAGATCGGCATATTATCCAGAAACAATCGGCATAAGTAGTCAATTTGGGGTGTTATGCCGAATCATTCTGCCTATCCACCCCAATTGGGATCTTAGGCGGAAAATTCCAGTCTAATCATTGTTAGGCATCCGAAATTCTAGGAATATCTCGTGTACAGAAAACGTAGATCACTAAATCAGATTAAAGAAGATACTTCTTATCACGTTCTCAGGGCAAAGCTTCCTGAGTCATGGGTCATTCACGAATATGGGCCAGATTATGGAATAGATTATGTTGTTGAGTTATTTGACTACATAGATGACAAAAAAACTATGGCTGAAACGTTAGGAGAGAATTTTTTCGTCCAGCTAAAAGCATCTAGTTCAATTGAGTACACTACCAAGCGTGTGTACCCCAGAGGCAACGTAGAAAAAGGAAAACTCAGCGAAAATACGTCTGAGTGTTTTGATATTGAAGTTGCCAGGTTTCAATTGGAAATGTCCGAGTTACTTACAGTTCAGTCAATGGGAGTAGCGATTCCTGTACTGCTGATTCTTGTGGATGTAGACACGAACCAGGCATTCTTTATTTGCCTAAATGACTACATAGATAAGGTATTGATCCCTGAAGACAGTGATTATTCAAAAAAACAGTCAAAAACCTTATATATTCCATTAAAAAATGAAATCATAAATTGTGAGCAGAACCTTATAGCGCTTAGAGCGTATGGGAAACGTTCTAAGATGTATGGTGCATTCGGTAAATTTTATTATCAGAAAAAAGAAATTGAACGAGCATTAGGTTTGGCTAATTTCAATGTCGAAGAAGACATGGAATCTAAAATTGGAATGATTTTTGCATTTGTTGAAACCGCAATTCGACAAGATATTTGGAGCGGTCATGAATTTTGGGAGCCAATTCAATTGAGCTTCAATGAATTGAACGATTTGAGATCCAATTTAGAAAAAGGTATTAAGCCCGATGACTATATGTACTTTTTAGAATACTGTAATTCGCATGTTTGGCATCGACTTGCCAATCTTGGCAATATGTATGAAGAATTGGTGCGGGAGTGGTTTATGCCGACCTTTTTAGCTCAGCTTACCTCTTATCCAGAATATCCCGAACCCATAAAACTAAAGAATGCCTAAGAGGGTGTTTTAAAAGCCGTATTTGATGTAGCCCTGGCGACTGTTCGCCTTGCGTTCCCGTAGGGTAGGCGCGGCCATACGGACAAAACCTGCCTACGCAGGTTATGGAAACCCTTGATTTTCTTCAGTCCGCGTAGGCGGACTATAGCCCGTTGGGCATGGCTTCGCTAGTGTTCACCTAGTCGCGGTTTTAACCGCCAGACACTTTTAAAACACCCTCTAACAACCGCGCTGCACCGGAACGTTCCAATATGGTTGGTTGAGTTGCAAAATTTTTCTGCGTCCGGTGAGCGCGACCGTTAGTGCGATCTCATATCTTCTCTAGATTGGACTGACGAAGGAAACCCAACAATCCCAGAAACATTTTATGTAATTGCTCAACTGGGTTGACAAAATTGAAACCCTTACACAGTAGGCTTTTCAGCAACCACCCAAATACACCTTATTTTAGAAGTCAACGAAGGAATGAGGGTTTCAGCCTTTTTAACGTTCAAATTCTCAATAAAGCCGCTTGTTGAGAACGACTGAATCGCTCTTGAAATAAGGGTTTTGAGTCACAAGGGGGGTAGTTGAGCAATTACCATTTTATTCCTTACCCAGTGTTGCTAGGAATGACCCATCGGGAATAGACCTAGGATACGCAAGGAGAGTGCTAGGCTAACGGTAGGTGTTGGGTCTCGCTAGCTCAACCCAACCTACTAACTGAATTGTAATAAATGTAATCAACATGGCGATTCAAAACCATATTATCTGAAGAGTAAATAAGATTCTCTCGATTATGCTTAAGTATTATTCTAGAAGCAAATCGAAAATTACTGTCTTTTTAGGTTATACATATGTCGGCCAGAAGAAAGCGTAGAAGCTTCCAACATATTATGGAGGATCAATCTTTTCAAGTTGTAAAAGAAAAACTTCCAAAAGAATGGGCAATCCATGACTATAAGCCTGACTATGGAATTGATTTTGTTGGCGAGATATTTGAATATGTTGCTAATGACTCTTGTGTAGCGGAAACTCTAGGCGAGCTTTTCTTTGTTCAACTAAAATCTGTTCAAATCACTGAGATTGAAAGAATAAAAGTCTTTCCTAGATTTAATGTTGAGAAAAAAACGTTATCTGAGAACAAGGCAGAATCCCTTGAAATAGAGGTAATTAAATTTAATATTGATACCAATGAACTTTTAACTATTCAATCTATGGGTAGTGGTATACCCGTTTTACTCTTTTTGGTTTCCCTTGATCAAAGAAAGCTTTTCTTCGTTTGCTTGAATGATCTGATCGAGAAAGTTATTAGCGTCAATAGCCCTGACTGGATGAATCAAGACACGAAAACGATTTACATTCCCTTGAAAAATGAAGTTTTCAATGAAAAGGAAGGCTTGATCCCGCTTCGTTTTTATGGAAAGCGCTCAAAATGGTACTCTGCATTTATTAAATTTGCATATCAAGCAAATGAGCTTGAGAACTATCTTATTTCTTTAGAACTCCCACTTCCTTCGCCTAATTTATTATTCACAAATAAGTCAACCGGCACAGATTTTTCTGTGCAATCTGAAGAGTTCTTCTCACAAGATCTTAATGAAGAATATGTAAAATATACGGAAGAAATCAAGGATATGCTATTGCATTTTATTGAAAGGTTATGGCTTCTAGAGATATGGGAATCATCCATAATATGGCCGATCTTAAAAAGACAAGAAATCCGTCTTAAAAAAATTGAGAAAGACTTGAGAGCGTCTGATTCAAACTTGCCAGTAACTCTTGCCAATTCGAAGCTTGTCTATCGTGATCTCAAAAATCTTGCTAATATCTATGAAGAGCATTGTCGCGAATGGTATTTACCTACTTATTATTCTTATCAGTTTTTTGAATGAAGTGAGATTGCGGATCTCCTGTAGGTTGGGTTTCCTTCATCAGCCCAACAATTTCAGTGCGATTGCCAATCTTGTCGGGTGCTGCAACTCCTATCTACCCCACCCATAAATTTTGGGGAACGCACCATGCTCATAAATTCCTTGAAACAAGCGATCACAGCTAACAACATCCATGCACACCGACCGACGAAAGTGGCTCGGTATTGATGCAAAGGTTATCTGCGGCAGGTGATGGGCAACGTTAGGCTAGCCGTAACGCATCACAGTTCTTTGATTGTTGGATTAAGCATTGCTCAACTGTTCACCGGATTGCAGGCACAGACCATTGGCGAAAT
>CAZJZR010000329.1:0-5073 GCA_964550475.1 uncultured bacterium | reverse complement strand
TATTCGGGCGATTATTTGGTGGCTGATGCGATCGCAGGTTCGGTCGCTGATTAAGTCGATCATGATACCGACGAACCCAGGGTAAAGTAAATGGTTGCGCCCTGTTCCACGGCTCCCTCTGCCCACACCCGTCCCCCTTGGCGGTGGATGGCGCGTTGGACTGTGGCGAGGCCAATGCCCGTGCCAGGAAATTCGTGGGTGTTGTGCAGCCGTTGGAATACGCCAAACAGCATGTTGGCATAGGCCATGTCAAATCCGGCTCCGTCATCCCGGACAAAGTAAACCGGGTCGTTGTCTGGGTCGATGCGACCAAATTCAATCCGGGCGGTGGGGTGGTGGCTGGTGAATTTCCAAGCGTTTTGCAGCAGGTTGGTCAGGACGACCCGCATTAAGGTCAGATCAGCCGCCACGATCGCCTCTGAAACCGAGACAAATTCCACTTGCCGATCGCGATCGCTGGCTCTTAGATCCGCAATAATTTCTGCCGCTAACTCGCTGAGGTTGACGTTGGTGAAGTTTACTTCTGATCGTGACACCCGCGACAACCGCAACAAATCATCAATTAAGCTGCCCATGCGGCTGATGTTCTTGCGGATGCGGTCAAAGTAATCTTGGGCGTAGCTATCAAAGCGATCGCCATAATCTTCCAACAGAGCCTTGCTAAAGCCATCAATGGCGCGGAGGGGTGCCCGGAGGTCGTGGGACACAGAGTAGGCAAAGGCTTCCAACTCGTGATTCGAGGCTTCCAGTTGGGCGGCATAACGGCGCACCTGTTCTTCGGCCATCTTGCGATCGTGGATGTCCCGGTGGATGCCAACCATGCGGGAGGGGTTGCCTGCGGCATCACAGGCGACCACTTTGCCGTAGTTGGCCAGCCATCGCCACTGGCCGGATTTATGGCGCATCCGGTATTCAAACGTATAGGGCACACTGCGATCGCGCAGGTGGGCTTGCAGAATGTCCATCACCTTCGTTTCGTCATCAGGATGGATCAGGTGCGCCCAGGTTTGGATCTGACCGGACAATTCATCCAAGCCATAGCCCAACATTTCCAACCAGCGAGGACTCAGGTAAACCTCTCCATTGCTAATGTCCCAGTCCCACAACCCATCGCCCGACCCTTCCAAGGCCAGTTGCATCCGTTCTTCATTCAGCCGTAGGGCTTCATCGGCTCGTTTTTGGGTGGTGATGTCGATGACGGTGCCGACCAGTTGGATTAATTTACCCGCCGCATCATAGCGTGGCTCGCCTCTGGCTTGGATGTAGACTAGGTTGCCCGTGGGCTGACACACCCGACATTCGATGTCGTAGGGTTCCCCGGTGGCAAGGGTGCGGCGCACTTGTTGATCCAAGTACTCGCGATCGTCCGGATGGTGCAGGTTTAGCAGTTCCTCATAGCTGGGTACACCCAAGCTGGGATCGCGGCCAAACATGCGAAACACCTCATCAGACCAGCGAATCGTTTGGGTGGGCAGATTAAATTCCCAACTGCCGACCTGGCTGATCCGTTGTGCCATCTTCAGGTGGGCTTCGCTGCTGCGGAGTTGTTGTTCCACCAAGCGACGTTCGGTAATGTCGCGGGCGGCGGCGTAAATTAACTCACCCTTGGGACGGGAATACCATTCCAGGTAACGGTAACTGCCATCTTTGCAACGGTAGCGGTTGACAAAGGCTTGAATCGTTTTTTGGTCACTGAGGTCGTTGATCGAATCTAAGGTGGCTTGCAGATCATCGGGGTGGATGAAGTCGAGGAAGTGTTGGCCTTCGAGTTCGGCGATCGCATAGCCCAAGGTCTCTTCCCAAGCCCGATTCAGGCGACGGAAGCGACCATTCAGATCAGAAATACACAGCAAATCCAACGTCACCAAGAAGAACTGCTCCAACTCTTCGCTGGTGGCTTGTAAGGTGGCTTCGACTTGTTTGCGTTCGGTAATGTCAATGTGGCAACCAATCATCCGCAGCGGATTGCCCGCTGCATCCCACTCAATCACCTTGCCAGAACAAACGACCCAAACAGTGGAGCCGTCCTTGTGGCGATAGCGGACTTCGTTGTAAAAGGGAACTTGGCCGTGACTAGCCACATGGCGATCGAAACACTCGAATACCCCTGGCAGATCCTCTGGGAAAATCAGGTTTTGCCAGGTTTCCGGTAGATTGGGCAATTCATCGTCGGCATAGCCAAACATTTGCTTCAAACCGGGACTGAGGTATTCTGTGCCGTTGGGGATATCCCAATCCCAATAGCCGGCCAGTACGATGTCGAGAATTTGCTCTAGCAGGTTCAGTTCATCGCTGGTTTGCTTCGCTTGCAACCGGGTTGCTTCGGCTCGTTTCAGGTTGTCGATGTCGGTGTGGGTGCCCAGCATCCGCAGGGGTTGCCCCTGTTCATCCCAGGCGACAATTTTGCCCATGGACAGAATCCATTTATAGTCTCCCGTCACGGTGCGTTGGCGAAATTCCACCCGATACTCTGACCGGATGCCAGCGATGTATTCCTGGTAAACGGTGGACACCGTGGCGCGATCGTCCGGATGTAACCGTTCGATCCATTGGGCGTTGGTTTCTTGGAATTTGGTCGGGTCTGCATACCCCAGCATTAAGGCATATTCAGGGCTGACGACCACCTCGCCAGTGCGTAAATCCAGGTCATAAAAGCCTTGGTTGGCGGCCTGCAATGCCAGTCGCAACCGTTCTTCGTTCACCAACAGTTGTTGCTCCGTTTGCAGCCGTTCTTGGGCGTTGATGATGGTTTGTCCCATCACTTGCAGCAGGCGCAGGGTGGCTGCATCCCAAGTCATGGTGCTGTGGAAAGAGGCAAATCCTAAGAAGCCGACGACGGTGGATTTTTGCACCAGTGGCACGCTGAGGACGGCAGTGAGGCCAAAGTGTTGCCAGTTCTGTTGATCGGCGATCGCGTCTGCTGGCAACGTCTTCACGTCAGGCACATTGACAATTTGCCGCTGCAACAATTGGGTATTCGCCCAAGAAAATGCAGCCATCGGGATATTTTGTACTAACTCCAGTTGGCGTGGGATGTTGGGTGGAGTCCACTCATGGGTCATGCTGAGAGTGCGTCCGCTAAGGGACAGATCACCGGGAACCGCTTCAGAAAAGCGGATCAGATGACAGGTATCTACACCAGTGGCAGTGCCAATTGTGGCCAAGGTGCGATCAATCTCAGCATCCAGTTCTGGTAGGGACAGGTCAACGAAACGGCTGGTGATTTCGGCAATCAGTTGATTGAAATCCCGTTGGGTTTGTAAGGCTTTCTGGGTGGCGAGTTGTTCGGCTTCGTTGCGTTTGGCGGCACCGATGTCGGTAATGGTGCCCACGTACCCGATAATCTGGCCTGTGGCATCGCGGTCGGCTACGGCTTGGCCGTACACCCAGGTGATCTCACCGGATGGCGTTTGGAAGCGATATTCCAGTTGAAACGCTTGCTGGGCTTGGGCAGCGGCTTCCCAGGTGCTAAAGACGAGGGGGCGATCGTCGGGATAAATGCTGTTGAGCCAGCCATCGCCAAGCGCGTTTGCCATCGACACGCCAGCAATTTGGCACCATCGCTGATTCACATAAATACATTGACCTGCCGCATCGGTTTGGAAAATGCCGACGGAACCCACCCGATCCAAGGTGCTGAGGGGAGAATTGGTGGCTTCGCTGGGGGCAACGTGGAGCAGGTTGTGCAGGCTGGTGTAGGTGATCACGCCCAGGATTTGGCCTTGCTCGTTGATCACGGGCAGGTAGTCGATCGCGTGGCTGTGGAATAGGTTCTGGGCGATCGCAAAGGCGGTAAAGTCGGTGTCGATCAATGTGATCACTGGACTGGTCATCACATCGGCGACGGTAGACTGATCCCAAGCCGGGGGCGGGGACGGCACGGGATTGCCGCTGTCGGGGTTGGCTTGTCCAGCGGTGGCGACTTGTCCAGCGGTAGTGACAGCGGTTGGGGTCTGGGATAACTGGGGCTGGGTGATCTGCTGGGCAATGCAGCGCAGCACATCGTCTGGCGTAACGATGCCGATAATTTGACTGTTGGCCACCACGATCGCACAGTTGGCGCGGGTTGGGTTGGTGTGGCTCATCTGGGCGATCGCAACCAGCAATGGCGTATCTGGCTCGACGACTAAGGGATCTGGCAGAATGGCACCCCGTAAATCAGGCATAGGTGATACGTTGGGGATAAGCATGACGGCTTCAGGGAAACGGTGTTGACCGACCACCGATCGACGCAACCTGCCCCTACACCTTGCGGAACTCAACCAGAAGGGGCTAGCTTTGTGTCACATTTGTAGCCATGACCTCATAGCCGCTGACAGTCCCTGCGCCTATCACCGGGATATTATTTTTCCGTAACGGCCTTAGTGCAAAATAACTATTTGCAACTATTTGCAGATTATTATTGCCAGAATTATAGCGTTTCTCATATTTATGAGGCACGGTCGATCAATTCAAACTCCTACTGGGTAAGAGATTGATTGATTTGGGCTATGCCCACATCACCGCAAGTGGCTATATTATTGCCAGATCATTATTGCCAAACACGACACCCTGACTGATGACTGGAAAACAACTGGGTACTGGCTCTATTTTAATCGTACCGTGGGGCAAGCGATAGTCATATCCAAGCGTGATATCCAAGCGATAGTCATATCAATGTCACAAATGTGCAACCACTCCAACCGCATAAACCAGGAGATTGATCCTGCCCTCTCACCCATGAATCTCAAACGTTGTACGCAGAACCTCCTCCGTCTCTGGGGTAATGGCGCGTTCTTCATTTTCAATCAGCGAAATTAACCCTTGGCTGATGCCGCTCAGGGAGGCTAACTTGCGTTGGCTCCAGCCTTTGGCCATCCGCAACGCCTTGATATCTGCGCCCGTGAGCATCAACCCTGGTGCAGGGGTAGACGGTAAGGGTGCGGATGGAGCTGCCACGGTTGGGCTGTCCTCAATCCGGGGGGATTCGTTGAGCATCCCTGGCTCTGGCATGATCCACAGCGACGCATCTAATAATTGTTCAAAAAATCCTCTGGGGCGTTGCAGGTTTTCGCGGCCAAAGCCCACGGGTTG
>CAZJZR010000328.1:0-5078 GCA_964550475.1 uncultured bacterium | reverse complement strand
AGAGTCTGGAATCCTTGTCAGACATGGGTTTGCCCGACTTTTGCGTAATGAACAGTTTCCAAGGGGGGATTAAGGGGGGTAATGCGGGGATAACAACTCGCGTCCCAAGATCTGTATACACGGTAGCCCGTTTTGGGAGAGGGATTTAGGGTGAGGGTGAAGATCTTGGCAACCCAACAATTGACTTTTATGCAATGTGCAAGAGGTCTATTATCCAGTTATACTTTGTCAGGGAACTGTTTGTAGTACTGGCTTTAGCCAGCCAACTGAAGTTGGAACTACAAAGTAAAATTTGTTGGCTGACACAGTATAAATCTTCCCTGTGACAGTTAAGTGCGGAATGTGGGTTATAAGCAGCGTTTCATCAGTTCGACCAACTGTTTGAGGCGAATCGGCTTGCTGATGTAGTAATTGGCTCCAGCTTCTAGGCAGCGGTCTTGGTCACCGGGCATGGCAAGGGCGGTAAGGGCAATGATGGGGATGTTGGCGATCGCGGCATCGGCACGGATGCGGCGGATGGCCTCCAACCCGTCCATCTTGGGCATCTGAATGTCCATCAAGATCAGGTTGGGTTGCTGGGTATGGGCGATCGCGATCGCCGTTTCCCCATCAGAGGCGGTGATCACTTGATACCCCCGTGCCTCCAGGTAGGAGGCGACAGTAATGATATTGCTTTGGTTATCGTCAGCGATCAGGATGAGGGGAGCGGAGCCAGTAGCGGGAATGAGGGCGGGCGGTGTGGTGCTGCTGGGGGTTGGCGCGTTGGCGAGTGGTGCCCCTGGTAGCAGGGCAGAGTCGGGGATGGGGAGGGTGAAGGCAAAGCAACTCCCCACGCCAACTTCACTGGTGAGGTGAACACCGCCACCGTGCATTGCCACAATCCGTTTGACCAGGGCGAGTCCTAGCCCGGTGCCTTCATATTGCCGATTCAACGCACTGTCAACTTGGCTGAAGGGTTGAAACAGTTTTTGGATATTCTCGGCACTGATGCCAATGCCCGTGTCGGTAATTGCAAATTGCAGGTAGTTGCGGTCTGCGGTTGCACTGGCATCTGTAATTGTCGTCACGGTAACGGGTTCCACGGTGAGGGTGACTTGGCCACCATTGGGGGTGAATTTAACCGCATTATTCAGCAGGTTGATTAACACCTGCCGGATCCGCCGTTCGTCAATCAAGAGCACGGGTAAATCTGCCGCAAACTGAGTACTCAGTTGAATCTGCTTCTGCATGGCCTGCTGTTTGACAAAGGCAAGGCTGGCTTGGCACAGCGGCGGGATGGCAACGGTGGCATAGTCCAGTTTCATCCGACCTGACTCCACCTTGGCCAAATCCAAAATGTCGTTGATCAGCGAGAGCAGATGGTTACCCGTGCGTTCGATGATTTGCAGGCAGTTGAGTTGTTGGTTGGTCAGCTCTCCATACACCTGTTCTTGCAACGCTTCCGCCATGCCCAGGATGGCATTGAGGGGGGTGCGGAGTTCGTGGCTCATGTTCGCCAAGAACTCATCTTTCAACTGGGTTGCTTTTGCCAGTTCTTCGTTGGTTAGGGTGAGTTGTTGGTTGAACGCACTCAGTTCGGCTTGGGTTTGCTGACGTTGTTTCAGTTCTAACTGGAGTTGCTCAAACAAGTTGGATTGGTGGATGGAGATCGCCAACTGATTGGCAATTTGCTGGAGCAGTTGGGCTTCTGACTCCTGCCAGACTCGTTTTTCGTGGCAAGCATGCACCACCAAGATCCCCCACAGTTTCTCGGTGGCATCGGGGGTAACCCAACGATGGCTTTCATCCAGGCTGATTTCTTGCAGGATGGGGGCAACAATTTTGGACTGAATCTGCCCTTCTACCGAATATTTTTGCAGGCAGTCTGTCCAGATATCGTCCATCACATCGGGGACAATCCGAGGTTCGCCTTGCCAGTAACGCTGCAAAATCTCTAATGACCAGACTTCATCCTCCCAGGTTTTCTCTTTCAAACGGGTTAAGCCGGGATGGACGGCTTCTTCGACAATTTGGCTGCGGCCATCAGGGAATAGGCGGAAGACAATTACCCGATCGCATTGCATCACGGCTTTTACCTGCTGAGTGACGATATTCAGGATTGTCTCTAGGTCAAGGGAGTCACGAATTTGTTGGGTAATTTGTGCCAGGGTGGCTTGTTGGTTCAGTTGTTGGCGAATTTGGGTGGCAACCTGTTGTCGATGCCGCAGTTCTTGTTGCAGTTGGTCGTACAGATCGGCCTGTTGGATGGCAGTGTTGAGTTGGTTGGCGAGGGTTTGGGTGAGGGTAATTTCCTCCGGTTGCCATTGTCGGGGGGCAGCGCATTGGTGGATGCACAACAAGCCCCAGAGGTGATCCCCCTCCAGTAGCGGCATGATTAATTGGGCCCGGATCTGAAACTGCGCCAAGACTTGATGATGGCAGGGTTGCAGTCCGGCAGTATCAATGTCGGCGATCGCGGCATACCGCCCTGCGAGATACAAGGGGGCGTAATCTTGGCCAAAACAGTGGTCATGCACCCGGATGGCAAGGGCAGAGGGATAGCCATCAACCACCGATTCCGCTACAAATTCGCCGTCATCGTAGTGGGTTGCCAGGTCAAACTTGAAAATGCCCACCCGATCCACCTGAAGCACGCGGCGGATTTCAGTGCAAGCGGTGTCAAAGATGGTTTGGGCATCTAAGGAGTCACGAATCCGTTGGGAGATCAGCCAAATCAGGTGTGCCCGTTCTGCTTGCTGGTGCAGGGCTTGTTCTGCCCGTTTGCGTGCTGTCACATCGGTAAAGTACCCCACCACTTCCACTGGGTTACCCGCATCATCCTGCACCAACACCAGTTCATCCTGCACCCAAATGTAATGCCCATCCCGATGCTTGACCCGATATTCATGATTCAGGTAACCCTGGGCAAACAAATCGCGAATTTCGGTAAACACCCGTGGCGCATCATCGGGATTGAGCTGGTTGACCCAAAAGTCCGTTTGGTTGATGATTTCAGATGGCTGATAGCCCAACACCTCTGCCACATTCTGGCTAATGAATGTGCAACTGTAGTTGCCAGTTGGCTGGGTGCTGTAGGTAACAGCGGGGCTGGTATTCAGCAAAAAGTCGAGCCGTTGCCGCAGCAGTTGTGCTGCCATTTCTGCCTGTTTGCGGGCGGTAATGTCCCGACCAACGCCTAACAATCGGGTCACGTTATTGGCAGTATCACGGCACACAGATAACCGCAAATCCGTATAGATGACTCGCCCATCTTGGTGTCGGCAGATCACTTCTGCTTCATAACGTCTGTGTATGAGTAGCTGTTGGATCAAATGCTCCGATAATTCACTGGGGTCAGCGTAAAGTTGCTGCACCGATTGACCAATCATTTCGGTGGCGGTGTAGCCATACACAACCTCTGCTCCATGGTTCCAGGTTTGGATGATGCCATTTAAGTCAGTGGAAATTACTGCGTCGTGAATATCTTGGAGAATATCGGCTTGGAATTGCAGGCGATCGCGGGCGGCATCCAGATCCACCTGCTGGCTGGCCACCTGCTGGGCATATTGAATACGGGCTTGGGTGAGGTCATGCTGCTGGGCTGTGGTTTGGCGGAGTTGCTGCGCTAAGGCTTGGTAGTCCAACACGGTGGCTACGGTTTTCCGCAAAGCCAAGGGCGTAATCGTCCCTTGCACCCAATAGTCCATTGCCCCCAGTTGCAAGGCTGCGGCTGCCCACGCCTCTCGCTGTGGCTCTACCAGCATAATTACAGGCAGCTTGCTCACCGTTGGCTGAACGGTTGCCTGAACTGCTGACTGAACCGTTGCTCGATCAGTGGGGCATGGGGGATAGTTGGCTTGCAGAAAGGTTAAGAATTCGATGCTCAGGTGATTTGTGGTTTGGCCGAGGGTATCTAGCACCACGAGGGCAGGTTGGCGCGATCGCCACAACTCCATCGCCACCGCCAAACTATCCGCCATGACTATTTCATAATTAGCTTCGTAATTAGCTAGGTCATCAGCATCATGATCAGCCGTTGGGTCGGTCTGTAAATAACCGCAATAGGTTTCTCTAGTTTCCGCTATCCCCTGTTGCTGGAGGGATTGTGCCGCCGTGAGCGACAGCCAGAGGATAACAGTCGTGGTCTGATATCGACCACTCTCAGCCGCATTCCCAGATGGCATGATCATGTGATATTGAAATGAATGATTTTGAGATAAATCAGATCAATAGATGCATATAACCGCTTGCAGCGATGTGAGCTATATCCACACCACCCAAACTCCTTCACAGTGCAGGTTTAGATTACCTATCTGTACTGCATAATAAATATGCAGACAGCTATAAACGAATAACTTTAAAGACCGATTTAAACGTTGATCGGGTATGTCCTATAGGCTTCTCTTTTGTTTCACAAATCTGCATACACAACAACCATAGATACAACTATAGATATGTGTTTAAAAGATATGTGTTCAAACTGTCTCTTAGATTGTGTTGAAAACCGCCCTATAGTCCGTTTGCGGTAGAGTGGGTACAGTCTAATCTACTGTCCATCTAGTGGGGATCTGGTACTTGTTGACTGTACCTGATAGCGATGAAAACGGCTGTATAACAACGATTGGTATAGCCGCTTGCGGTGGTGTGGGTATAACCCACACCACTCAACCCCAATCCCAGCAAGGATTTTGCAGTAATGAACCGTCCCTCATAAATATGAGAAATGCTATATATTTAGTTGTATATGCGGATCAATAGAAAAACTTGATGAAATGGCAACCCCAGTGCCTCAGGGTTTCAGCCCAGTGAAAAACCTAACTTGCTTCTTTACTTTTACCTTTAAGTATCTAAGTACTGTTTCGTTTGGCGTAACACTTCGTTTGGCAAGTATCCGCTTTAATTACTATTTTACCAGTCCAATTAATCGGGGGGATCAAACAACATGATTGTTGAGTTTCGGTTGCAATGGGGCTGAACTGCTTGAAATTACGTGCATATGCGACTGGCAACATCAACGTTTAAACTCGTTGCTTAGAAATAGGTTTAAACGTTGATCCATTCATAGACTATGGGGAATTTCTTTGGCTTTTCTACCAATT
>CAZJZR010000327.1:0-5087 GCA_964550475.1 uncultured bacterium | reverse complement strand
TATCCTGATTCAGCAATGCCAGCCTGTTATGCAGTGGGTTTGACGGCGGCTGAGCGTAGCCGAAGCCGCCGTCAAACCCACCGCCAAGGCGACATCATCAGTATCATCAGTAGCGATCGCGAGCCGTGCGATTAAACGTCAGGTGGGGGCGAGCACGGGAACTGCCCTGAGCAATCCAGGCCAACCCTTCTGATGTACCCACCCATAACTTATTACCCACATCGGGGGACAGGGATAAGACGCGACCAGAGGGCAAATCGGCAATTTGCCCAATCATCGCACCGTTGTAGGGATTAATCCGCATCAGACCGCTGGTGGTGCCGGCCCAGAGGCTACCGATTTTGTCAAATTCCAGGGATGTGACGCTCACCCCCAACAATTCCCGCGTGGAGCGGAACACCTGCCCAGTTTTGGAATTCACCCGCAGCAGTCCGGAGGGAGTCCCCACCCAAACATTACCCCACTTGTCACCGACGACAGCCTGCGCCGTCACTCCGGGCAGATTGCGGATGCGGTTCATGATGTAGGCATTGGCGGTATTGATTTGCACTAACCCATCCAACGTGCCCACCCACAGATTGCCATCCTTATCCAACGCCATAGCGTTAGCACTGACCCCTGGCAAATTTTGCAGGGTGGTCATCAAATAACCTCGGTCTGGACTGATCAGAGAAATGCCGCGATCGCCCCCGACCCAGAGGAAACCCCGCTGGTCAATTAACAACGCCAAAACTTGGTTAGAGGGGAGGGTAAAATTCTGGGCACTGATGCGATAGTTGCGCGGATCAATCCGCATTAAGCCTTCGTAAGTACCAACCCATAGGCGACCGACCCGATCTTCGGCTAGCGCGCCAATCACCACATTGGGCATTCGCACTCGGTTTAAGACTCTGCCAGTGTTGGGATCAATCCGGGCTAACCCTTCCCAAGACGCGACCCATAACCGTCCCTGGTTATCAGGTTGTAAAGCACTAATGCGGCGATCAATACCCAGGGTTTCCCGTTCGATCGTCTCCCGTTGGTCGGGTAGGGGTTTGTTGCTGGGTGGTGGTGGGGTAGTGGGATAAATGGGGGGGGAATCCGCAGGAGTTTGGGGACTGGCAACAGGTTGGGGAGTGGTTTGGGCAATGGCGCGATCTTGCAACCCCGGTATCGCCCAATCTGCCATGATGGAGTGCCCGTTAGATTGGGATGTGGGTGTATCGGTTTGGGGAAGATTACCCGTAATTGCAGTACCTAGGTAGGGCAACCCCAGCCAAAGCAGACTAGAACCCAGTAGTACCTTCGATCCTAAGCCAAGCCGTCCTTTGTTAGATCGCTGCATCATCCCCCATCCCATCTGGATTCGTTCCAACTGGGTTCGCCATACCGAAACTGCCATGACACCTCTCCTCTTCCCTTGAGCCACCAGTCACACGATCTCACAATCTCTGTAATACGCGCTCAGGCATGATAAGCCGCGATCTCAGATCGCAACAATCACAGATTGCAACAACATATATTGCAACAACATATATAGTGTAATTTGCCATCAGCATAACGCCAGAATTGCAAAATTAACACTATTTGACTCAATTTGGCGGAATTTTGGTACGGAATTGCAGCACTGGTTGGTCAAGATCGGTCTGAGACAGGCCGCTTACGCTAATGTTTCCGGGCAGTAGCCCAGACCTCGGACAAA
Source organism: uncultured bacterium (assembly GCA_964550475.1). Lineage (GTDB taxonomy): Bacteria > Cyanobacteriota > Cyanobacteriia > CAIUCS01 > CAIUCS01 > CAIUCS01. Next base: position 3,406 of record CAZJZR010000327.1, on the reverse strand, counting down.
CTGGCGACGGAAATCTTCGATATCTTCGCGGTAGGGTTTGCCATGGGACACGATCGCAACTTGATAACGCCGCATCACTTCCACCGGGGATTGTCCCGTTTCTAAGCTCCAAAGAGCCATTTGGAAGCGAATTTCTGGGTCAAACGGAATTCCCAGTTCGTTCATGAACGCGCGGAAATCGCCATGTTCTGTCGGTGCCAACAAGCGATTCATTTTGATCCGAACAACCCAGCCGTCAATGCGGTGGATAACTGTAATGAACTCAACCGGAAGTGCGGGAGTTTTATGCAGGTGTTCCACAACCCGAAGGGTGAGGCTGGCGTTGGCGAGATAGTAGAGGTAATCCATAGGTGAGGGGCCTGGAAGCCACGCCAAAGTAAGTTACATCTCTATTGTTTCCTGATGCAGCGGTTGTCACTAGGGGAGAAGTCCCCAAACTCCGATGGGGAGACTTCCCCAAAAAACTCAACATCGGTTGTCCAATCGTAACCGTTCACTCCCCGTCAGGAGAGTGAACGGTTACGTCCAATCAGCATTTTGATCTATCGGGAGAGTGCCTCTCTGCAAATGTGAAAAATCCGTAAAGCGTAAACCAGATTACGGTATGGCCATTTCCCTTGGTTTAGATTCAGGTTTGGCCTCATTTGCCTTTATCCATTCATTTAGGGATCACCCACCATGTCTAGCCAGTTTCCCAACCCTTGCACACACCAATAATGGATATTTCTGCTCCTCTCCCATCCTCCACTCCCCCATCTGCACCAGAGTTATCGTCTGCATCCCCGTTTCGGTTTCGCTTGCAACCCAGCCTCAGCACCTCAGAGGCGTGGGGATTTGGTTTTAGTGGCTTGCTGTTGTGGTTAGGCCCCGCTCCGGCCATGCACGCCGCTCTGGGGCCACAGGCGATCGCCGTTTGGTTGCCAGCGGTGATTGTGGGCACCCTGCTGAACTTGCAGGTGAAGCGGTTGGGCAGTTATTGGCCAACGATGGCAGGCGGCACCCCCAACTACACCACACGACTGTTAACCAACTATCCCAACTTGGCCACCTATGCGGCGATTGGCTATTTTTTTAGTTGGGCGGCGGTGCCACTGATCAACGCCATCATCCTGACGGATTTGATTACGGTGAACCTGCGGAGTTTGGGCTGGAGTTGTCCAGACCTGTTGCTGAAGGTCGGCTTTACCCTGCTGTCGTTTGTGGTGGCCTTTAGCGGCACCCGTGCGTTGGGGATTCTGCACTTATTTTTTATGGTGCCTGCGATCGGGCTACTGTTGGCCTTTTGTGGGCAGGGGTTGGGCTGGTTAGCAATTTCACCCCAGAGTCCGGGGTTTTGGCCACAGGATTGGGGGGCATTTAATCTGGCCCAACTGACGGAATGGGCGAAGTGGTTTTTCATCACCGTTTATGCGGTTTACGCCTGTGAAACGGCCTCCTCCTTTGTGGCAGATAGCCACCGTCCCACGTTGACCCTGCGTTGTTTGTCGGTGACCGCTGGCCTGATTCCGGTGATTTATTTGGGTGGGTCGTGGGTGCTGATGCGCCTCTCCACCCACATGGCCACCACGCCTGTGAGGATGGGTGATGTGGAAACCAGTTCCAATGCGTTTCTGAACCTGCTGAGTGCAGCGACTCCATTTTGGGGGGATGCGGCTCCGCTGTTGGTGACGTTTTTAATTGTCTCCGGTGCCTTACTCAGCGGTGCAACGGGCTTTGCCAATTCCCCACGGGTGCTGTACCAATTGGCGGTGGATGGCCATGTGTCGCCGGTATTTGCGGTTACGTCCAAGCGGGGGGTGCTGGGGCCGGCCCTGATTGCGACGGTGCTGGTGGCTCTGGTGGGGGTGATTTGGGGGGATGTGTCGCGGGTGGTGATGGTGACGGGGACGGGCTATTTCGCCTCGATCATTGCCACCCATTTTGGTCTGTGGCTGCGGCGGGGAGAACCACAGGTGCGCTGGCCGTGGTTGTCGCTGGTGTTTTTTGGCTTGGAACTGGTGGCGTTGGTGGTGGGCGGTTTGGCCTGGGATTGGCTGGACTTTTTGGTCGGGTTGTTGGCTCCGCTGGCGATTATGGCGGTGGATCGAGTGGTGCAGCGATCGCCCCTGCCGTGGTGTCAGTCCCAGTGGTGGCAGGATCGCTACCAGTCCCAAGCGATTAACCCAGAAAAGCAAGATTTTGTCGGGTTGCAGGTGGTGATGTTGCTGGTGCTGGTGTGTGGCACGGCGATTATTTTTTGGTATAGCCGGGGCTGGTTGGCCGCTGCTCCGGATGATGTGGTGACGAATTTGTTTGTGGTGTTGCTGCTGACGATCGCCTATGTCGCCATTGCGATCGCCTGTTGGACAAGCTTGTCGGAGGTGATTGCCGTCACCGAAGCCAAGGAGCAGGCAGAACTGGCGCAACAAACGGCAGAACAGGCGGAAGCGCAGATGCGGGCACAGGCTGACCAACTAACCCAAACCCTAGCCACCCTGAAGCAAGCCCAAGTGCAATTGGTGCAAAGTGAAAAAATGTCTAGCCTGGGGCAACTGGTGGCCGGGGTTGCCCACGAAATCAATAACCCGATTAACTTTATCCACGGCAACTTAAACCATGCCGCTGAATACAGCCACACCTTAATCGATCTGGTGCATCTGTATCAACAGCACTACCCGAATCCACCCGTACCTATCCAAACCGCACTGGACGACGCGGATCTGGAGTTTTTGGCAACGGATATGCAGAAACTCCTGAAGTCCATGCGGGTGGGCACGGAGCGGATCCGGGAAATTGTTCTATCGCTGCGTAACTTCTCCCGGTTGGATGAGTCGGAAGTCAAAACCGTGAATATCCATGAGGGGATTGAAAGTACGTTGTTGATTTTGCAGAATCGCCTCAAGCCAACATCAGATCATCGAGGGATTCACCTGATCCGCGAGTATGGTCAGGTTCCCTTGATTGAGTGCTATCCGGGGCCGCTGAATCAGGTGTTTATGAACCTGTTGGCGAATGGCATTGATGCGCTGGAGGAGGCGATCGCCCAACACCAGTCCACCTCACTGGTCACCGTTTCTGCTGGTGCTGGGATGGGCAACCATTACCGCACCGAGCGGCAGAACCTATCCCCGCTGCCCTTTCCCCCAGACGGCATCCCCACGCTGCGGATTCAAACTGAGCTGCTGATGGAGCGGCAGTGCCTCCGCGTGCGGGTGCGAGACAACGGTACAGGCATTGATGAGGCGGCGCGATCGCGCTTGTTTGACCCCTTCTTCACCACCAAACCCGTGGGCAAAGGCACCGGACTGGGCTTATCGATCAGCTACCAAATTGTCACCGAATTGCATGGGGGCAAGTTATATTGCCAGTCCACACCGGGAGCCGGAGCCGAGTTTGTGGTGGAATTACCGATCCGGCAACCCAATTA
>CAZJZR010000326.1:2210-5090 GCA_964550475.1 uncultured bacterium | reverse complement strand
ACTTCTTGTGCCGTTGGGGCAGTGGCAATCCGTTCAATTTCCCGTTGGATGGCTCCGGGCAACTCGGTGTAGAAGCGCAGGGCTTCATCTTTGGCGACGGTGGCCAGCAGTTCATCAACTACATTGGGCACCGTCGCGGGTGGGGTTGTCTTGGCCGTGGTGGTTTTCTTGGCGGTGGTGGTTCTCGGCATGGGTCAAAGTCCTTAATTGCAAAATGGGCAAAGCTTAGGGGCGTTCTTGCGGTTCTTGAGTTTCCGCTCTAATGAGCGATCTCCCTCCCACACTTCAGCAATGGCAAAGCCTATGCCACGCTCTTTGGCGACGGCACAGAGGCGGCTACCATTGCCAGCGGCATGATCGGTGATGCGTTGCTCGAAGTCTGTGGTGAAGCCCAAATAATGCTGAGTTGAATGATTTGGGCTGATGGGTTGGTGGAAGTGAAGCAAGTACACCAATCCCGGCGGATCTTTTGGTTTTCGGGCAATACGACTACTGCCACGATTGGAAGAAATCTGTGGTTTCATAGTGGTAACTCTGGTTATGCACTGGAGGGGCAAGGGGGGCGATCGCTTTGGTTTGTCAGACTTGCGGCGATCGCCTTCCTTCAACGTTTGATGATGACTTTGAACTGAAAACCAGATAGGGAAACCACTTGGCCATTCAGGGAAACCTCAAACTTTACGCCGGGGTGGGATGGGCTTATGGTGACGGTTTTGTGGATGTTCCCGTTGAATGGGTTGGTTTCTGGGGATGATTCGCTGATGGTGAAGTCTGAAGGCATAGGGCAGAACTCCAAACGATGGTGATCAACAGGGCAGCAATTAGGATTGCTCGGTAGGCTTTCCCAATGCCATCAATTCCCCAAAAGCCTTCTCAGTTTGGATAGTTGCGGCGGTTTGCCGTTCTGCGAGTAACCGCGATTCAAGGGCTTTAAGCTTCAAATTGCCTTTAGTCTCTCCAATCAATTCCCGTAACTCAGCACCGTCTGATTCAGCCTGTGACAGGGCTTGGCGTTGCTGTTTAATCTTGGAATCCATCACCGATTCCACTGCGGTTAAAACGTGCTTGGCAACGGCTAGGAGTTTGGTCGTGTCGGTTCCCTTCCCTGCCACACCATCGAAAAATCGCACCATCGCAGACGGATCAAAGTTGTCTGGTAACTCGGCTTCCATCACTTCCACAGGCACCAGGGCACTGGGTTGAATGAAGTCCTCAGGGATAGTCGGGGCGGCGGGTGCATCCGGCGCGGCCTGGTGCACCACGTCAAATTCATGCCGCAACTGTTGAACCGCCTCATCGCTTAGACCGTTGGTGGTGTCAATGCCCAATTCCTGACAGCGGCGGTAAACGCTTGATTTGGGCAGTCCGGTATCTTTGCAGAATTTGGTTAATGAAATGTTCATAGGCTGAAAACCTCATGGGGACAAGCTTGGAACAAACGGAACACAACGGAACGGGCTAGGAACGTGATTAACCCGTCAAAGGGTTGTTTCTATGCCGTTCCGGTGGTGTTCCGTCAATCACTACAATGTAGTGTATATCATGGTAAATGAAAGTGCATTACTTTGAATGAAAGCACATTGAAACAAATTGGTAGGGAGTAGAATTTATGGCGATATCAACACCAGAAGCCATGGCAACCAAAAAGCCACAAGTAACGGCTTATGTAGAGCCTGAAGTGAATGAAGCACTAGACAAGGCCGCGACTGATGACAAGCGATCACGGTCGCAAATGGCAGCGATCCTGATTGAGGAAGCCTTGAAGATGCGCGGGTATTTGCAACCATCCACCAATCAGGGTGGTGAAGGGGTGAAGTGATGAGCGATAAAGCAGTACGCGCCGTGGTTCCATTGGGTGGGTTAACCATTGAGGGCTTCATGATGCCTGATGGTAGTTACCGGATGTCCCTCACCCAGTCTGCTGAGTGTGTGGGGTTAGCGGTACAGAACGCCTCAGATTTTCTTCGGTCAAATGCCTTGAAAGGTTTGACTGGAGAAGGTTATACGCCTCAGATTTCTGAGATAGAAGTAGAGCCAGACCCCAATCAGACCAGAGGTGGAACCCGGATTAGAGCCGTACCACTGGAGATAGTCCGTAAATATTGGTTGTGGCAGGCACATCGGGGGAATAAGAAAGCCTTAGCCCTTGTGGATGCGTTGATGGCAGAAACCTTAGAGCGTCGGTTTGATGCTGCCTTCGGGGTATCGCGTAGTGAGTCATACCGTAATGAATTACTAGCCCAACGTAATCAGCAGCTAGAACGCAACTTGACCGTGTTGGGTGAAGGGTTCGCCATGGATGATGAACTCAGGCGGGAAAGGGATTACCTTGAACGGCTCTTGAGGGAAAATGGCATAGACCCATGGGGACTACCAGAGGGCTAACGATTCACCACATGACGCTATAACCCCGGTCGCATTCCGCAGCCGGGGTTATTTGTTGGCACTACTCAAAAATGAGCATCCCTAGATGTGGGGTCAAGCCAGAGGCGATCGCCCCTCTGGTAGCCGCTAGCGGTAGGGACACAATGAGAGGATTTTAGGTTAACTTAGTACCTAAGTTCTTAGGTACTAAAATGCACATTGTTACCAAAGATATAGACGGCAAACCTTATCTGTACCTCGCGTGGAATGAGAAGTTGGGCGGCAGGTGGAAGAAACGTCACAAGTATTTAGGCAAGAGTCCAAGGGCAGCAATCAAAAAGCTGGGGGAGTTGGATATAGCCAACCGTGAAGGGTTGATCGAATCGCTGGATAGTGATGTGTGGGAGACTCCACCAGAGTTCCTAGAGTTGGTTAGGGATGTGTTAGTCCGGATTGAACTGGATCCCACCACGAAGGCCAGTAACCCTACAGGCGCGGCCAACTTCTACACCAAAG
>CAZJZR010000326.1:0-2181 GCA_964550475.1 uncultured bacterium | reverse complement strand
CTCAGGACTGGATGGGGAAGGTCTACATGAACCCGCCATACAGTAAGCCCGCGCCGTTCATTCTGAAGCTTATACAGTCCCACCAGTCGGGGGCAGTGCCAGAGGCGATCGCGCTATGCAAGCAGGGCGTGTTGAGTAATAAAGCCACTTGCCGCCCCATCGCTGAGAGCCGATCCGCTGTATGCCTCTGGGAAGGTCGGTTGAATTTCACCCACTCCAAAGCCAAGGACAATGGCAGGGGGGCAAATTTTGACGTTACGGCTATCTACTGGGGCAGCAATCCCGATCGATTCAGGGAAGTATTCTCACCCCATGGCGCAGTCATGTAAGGGTGTTTGCAGTTCATAAACACCTAGGCCAGATACCTCAGATCTGAGGGAGCTGGCCCCGTTGCGGTAGTGGAGTCGTTATCGGAATTCCGATATCGGTATCAGCTTAAATATCGGAATTCCGATAATTCACCACGCCCTCACATCTGAGTTTGCGGTGGATTGTCGGAGTTACGGGAATTAATGCGGAGATTCCCGCATTTTGGGGTGCTACGCCCTCACTCCTGGGCGTGGGGGTCGCAGATTCTCCACCCCCTCGATGCCAACAAAGGAGTCACCAAAACGGTAACCCCTTACACCCCTTACACCACTCCAAAATTAGGTGTAAGGAATTAACCAAAGGTGAAAGCCTTATGTAGAGAGAGTTTGAGAAATACCTTACACACCTTACACCTCTTACACCTGGTTTATGTGGTTTCTGGCTTCACTTGGGGCGTAGGCAGACAGCAAGGCAGACAGCAAATTACTAGGCAGACAGCAAATTATCAGGGGCGTGATTTTGCTGTCTGCCACGGAAAGCCTTATGTAGCAACCATTCCAGGCGTAGGCAGACAGCACAGACAGCACAGACAGCAACTTTCTATTCTGGGAGAAAACAAGGTTTACCAATAAGAAGAAAGCACCCTCATTACTGTGGGTGCTGTCACTTTGACGCGCTACACGATAGCGGGTCTATTGGTCGGGGTTGGTGCTGGGTTGCGTGTAAGTTTGCGGGTAAAGCTTGAAATGAATTCCCGAAAAGCCTGCTATACCGTTATCCGTTCCCACGTTGACATCGTGGGGGTCGGTGGTTCGAGTCCACTTGTGTCCATTGGTTTTTACAAGACAGGGTGAGTGTTGCGGTTCTCGCTCTGTTGTGTAGGTATGGTACTATCATCAATTGCCTTGCCAGTAGGAGAGGGAAACACCAAATCAGTTGAAGCATCGTCAGAACTGAATCTGCATTGAAGTGTGGTGTAGATGTCAGGATGGAGATCGACTGTGCGGATCTTTCCCGCCACCAATCAACATCACAGGCACCTGAATGCGGCTCAGTCCCGATCGCCCTAAAATGGCACAGCTAAAACATCTGGTCTAATCGATGCGCTAACCGTCGAGATTGATCCTCTTTAAACCCCATGAATGATTCATGGTAACTGGACGAGACCTACATCGAAGTCCAAGGCAAATGGCAATACTGCTACCGAGCGGTGCTACCGAGCGGTAGATTCAGGTGGCAACACCTTAGCTTTGTGCTAACTGCAAAATGGAATATCCGGCGGTAGCGCGCTTTTTCCGTAACGTCTTGAGTGCACTGTATACGCAAACTCTACGGGCGATCGCGGCTAGTGTCTCTCCAGCCCAGTTTATCGAAGCAAGCGTTGGAGTAGCGGGTTAGGGGCGTGATCAGGATAAGAACTAATTTATAAAGTCGCCTGAAAGTCGCTCAGAACAAGAAATCTCAACATCTTAGCCTCGTCTAGTGATCATAGGCTGTAAGGCTCGCACTGCAAACGATTTAAGCTCCTTACGATTTTCTTTATAAATTAGCTTTAAAGTTGCGTGTGTGCCTAATCAGAATTTTCGACAGAATCGATTTTGCTCAGGTAAGCTGCCAAACATTTAGATTACTTGCTTAGTTTTAAAAATCCCTCTGGATAAGGTAACCGTTCACATCTCCCCATGGGAACAGTGTTGCGGGCTTAGCCCGCTTGTTCCTCCCCCGCCGGGGAGTGAATAGTTATTGGACAAGAGTTTTAGCAGAACTGGCTCAATGCAATTTAAATGCATGACGGCTTCACATTACTGTCCCTGTGTGTGAGGAGTAAGGGTATATGAATCTTAATGGTCAAGTGAATGGTCAAGTCATCTC
>CAZJZR010000325.1:0-5091 GCA_964550475.1 uncultured bacterium | reverse complement strand
AAGAGGCGTATGAGGTGGCGGATGCAATTCGGCAGGGCGATCGCGCCGCCATTGTTGATGAGCTAGGCGATTTATTATTGCAAGTTGTCCTGCAAGCCCAGATCGCTAGTGAGCAGAACCACTTTACGTTGCAAGAGGTCGCCGAGGCGATCGCCCAAAAGCTGATTCGACGGCATCCTCATGTATTCGGGGATGTGACGGTAAACAGCGTCGCTGAAGTCAGGCGCAATTGGGAAACAATCAAAACGACTGAACAAGCGGGAGCTAATGAGCCAGCATCCACGACACCGCCCCAACGGTTGAGTGAACGCCTGAGCCGTTATGCCCGGACTTTGCCACCACTGATGGGAGCGATGAAAATTGCTGAAAAGGCAGCAATTCAAGGGTTTGAGTGGGAGGATGTTAGCGGCGTTTGGGCAAAATTCCATGAGGAGTTGGCGGAGTTGGAAGAAGCCGTCGCCCACACGGACAAAGCCCACCAACAGGAAGAACTGGGGGATGTGTTGTTCAGTTTGGTCAACATTGCCCGCTGGTATGACTTGGATCCAGCGATCGCCCTACAAGAAACCAACCACAAATTCCTGCGCCGCATGTCCCTGATGGAAGAGGTGGCGGATCGTCCGTTGGAAGACTATACGTTGGCGGAACTGGATGAATTGTGGAATCAGGCTAAACGTCGCCTGCGCCAAGCGAAAGCCGACCAAACGACGGATGCCTGAGGGAGATCGGTGAAGTTATCTAGAAGGTTGATTTTGCCTGGGTCTGGCGCACCCAAAATCAACTTTTAAGCCAGTTTCTTGGGGTGAGGGAACGATCTACGGGGCGATCGCGGCGAACTCGACTTTGGCGTAGAGATCGGTGAGGGGGAGTTGAATGGGGAAGGTGTGGAGGGTAAGGCTGGCTTCTGGGTCGTCGTAATCGACAAATGCCCACTGTCTGTCGTTGTAATGATCAATCTGTGGCTGATATTGATCGACTAAGAGGTATTCTTGAACGCTGCTGATGGTGCGGTAAGCAGCAAATTTCCCATCTTTGTCGTAGGCGCGGGTCGATTCGGACAATACTTCGATGATCAACACGGGGTTGATCAGGGTGTCGTTGCGTCCTTCTTGCAGTTGAATGGGTTCGGCAACGATGAAGACATCAGGGTAAGTGTAGATGCGGCGTTGGGGAATCCATAGGCGTTGGTCGGCAGCAAAAACGCGATAGGGTTGCTGTCTGAGCCAGAAATTTAATGTACCTGCTAAGTTCAATAAGATTTGGTTGTGGTTGGGGGTTCCACCCGTCATCGGTACGATTTCTCCATCCAGATACTCGTGGCGGTTGTCGCTGGTGATCTCTTGGGCGAGATAGTCTTCGGGGGAGTAGCGTGTGGTTGTATCGAGTTGGGCAATCATGGTCAACCTCAGGCCAATGTGGTTGGATCAATACCTAATTCCAGTAATTTCGCGGCCAATGTCTCTGCCCGTTGACGTTCTTGTTCTGCTCGCTGGCGTTCCTGTTCCGCCCGCTGGCATTCTTGTTCTGCTCGTTGGCGTTCTTGTGCGGATTGTTCCGCACTCCACAGCAGCAAGTTGCCATCAACATCCCACCAGCGCAACCAGGTCATGGTTTGACCTAATCGCTCCCCATCCCACAAGCCTAAGAACAGATGTAGTTCTGGAATCCAGAATCGGCCATTCGCGTCTGGTGATTGGAGCTGGTATTGCCCATTCTGCAATCGCCGCAGGTCAAGCCGGATGGCGTAGGGGTCGTAGGTGACATAGTTGGGAACCTGCAAGATTTGCTCGTAGACATGCAGTTTGCCGTAGGGCGGGGTAGCACGCATGGACAGTTCCCCATTGTCTTCGTCGGAGAGGAATTCCATCACGACAGCCACCGCTGACCCTTGCAGGTGGGGGGTGTAGCTACGACGCACAATACCGGGAGCTAAGGGTTGAACGTGGGGGACATAGAGCCAGTCGGGTGCTTTGATTACGAGTTTGCCGTTGACAGTGGCGACGAGGCCAAAGTTCGTCGCGATTAACATATTCGGCTGAATCCGTCCGTTGGCTCCCAAGGCATCGGTGAGAGCAGCAGCAAGGGAAGGTTGTTGGATATTTTCCACAGGATCATCGGGTAAAACGTAGTCGTCGGGGAGGGGTTCCCAAGTGACGATGGGACTGGTGGACAGAGGATTGATTTGTAACACCATCGGGCGATGTCCTCTATGGCAGGTCAGAAATGGACTGGTGGGTGTTGGGTTTGGCCTGTTTCTTGTCACCCTTCACTCTTCGTTAAACGAGGAGCGGGCTGCACCCGCAACACCTTTCCTGGGGGAGATGTGAATGGTACCGTTTGTTGTTCATGGTAACGTGAGTTGGATGAACGGGGTTTGGGGTGGCTGACGATCGCCAGAACCGTCACCAGCAATCATGCAAACTTCGTCGGGTTGAGTCGGGTTGAACGGAGTCGGCGATTCAGTTCCACCACGGTCTACTCCATGGTGTATGATTTGGGCGCGTTGACTGCCAACTCCCCGCTTCCGTAATTCCCTACCCTCTCCATGACCGTTCAACTGTTGCAACAAGTCCGTGTTATTGATCCCGTCGCCGGACTCGATCAGATCAATGATGTGTTGCTGGTGGATGGCGTGATTGCAGCGATCGCCCCCCACCTGACCAGCTATCCCGACGACACCGTGGTGCGAGACTGCACTGGGTTAGTGCTGGGGCCAGGGCTAGTCGATTTGTACAGTCAGTCAGGCGAACCGGGGTTTGAGGAACGGGAAACCTTGGAGTCGTTGTGTCGCGCCGCAGCGGCAGGTGGATTTACCCGCCTGGTCGTATTACCCACCACCCAGCCGACCGTTGATACCCCTGCCACTGTCAGCCATGTGGATCAACTGTATCGGGCGTTGCCACCACATCTAGGGTCACTGACCAAACCGCAACTGTATCTCTGGGGAGCCTTAACCCAAGGCGCGAACAGGGAACAGATGACTGAATTGGCAGAATTGGCCACAGCCGGGATTGTGGGGTTTGCCGATGGTCGTCCCTTGGCCAATTCGTTGCTCCTACGGCGAATTTTGGACTATGCCCAACCGCTGAATTTACCGATCGCCCTGTGGCCGTGCGACCTCAAGTTAGTCGGGAATGGCGTATTGCGGGAGGGGGCATGGGCGACACGGCTGGGATTACCGGGCAATCCCGCGATCGCCGAAACCACCGCCATTGCCACCATCATTGAATGTGTTGCCGCCATTGGCACGCCAGTCCATCTGATGCGAATTTCCACCGCCCGGAGTGTGGCCTTAATTCAGGCAGCACAGGCACAGGGATTGCCGATTACCGCCAGCACCAGTTGGCTACACCTGTTGTTAGACGCGGCGGCGATCGCCGGCACTCGCGGCGACACCCCCGACCCCACCCTCAGCAGCCTAACTCCCCTGATGCCCTATGATCCACATCTGCGGTTAGACCCGCCCTTAGGCAATCTGGATGACCAACAAGCCCTGCGCGATGCAGTCCGACAAGGCATCATTGAGGCGATCGCCATCGACCACACTCCCCACACCTACGAAGAAAAAACCGTGGCCTTTGCCGAAGCTCCAGCGGGGGCGATCGGGTTGGAGTTGGCCTTACCGTTACTGTGGCAAGGGTTGGTCGCCACAGGACACTGGTCAGCGTTAGAGCTATGGTGCGCCCTCAGTACGGCTCCCGCTCGTTGTCTCAACCAAACCCCACCCCTCCTGGCTCCCGGTGCCGCTGCCGAATTGACCCTGTTTGATCCCAACTGCCGCTGGTCGGTTACTCCTGCAACCTTGCAATCCTGTTCAATCAATACACCATGGCGCGATCGCTGGATGACCGGACGAGTGATCCAAACTTGGTTGTCGAACTAAGGGTTTGTCAAGAACTCACTCCAAAGAACTCACTCAGTTTCCTTTGTGCATCCTTGGTGTCTTAGTGGCTTGGTGGTAAAAGTTGGATTAACCACTAAGACACCAAGGCACAAAGAATTCACCAAGTTTTTCAGAGACTTAGAACCATGAACTTTAGAACCATGAACTTATATGTTTAAAACGGGCGTATCCAAGAGTTGGGGGGACATCCGGGCGAATAGAATATGCCCTTTGGGCAGGCTTCGCCTACGCGGCTATACAAACACTAGCGAAGCCCTAGCGTAGCCATTTAGCAACCCCAGCGATTACGCCCCTTCCCATACCGCCACTACCGCAAACACTAAGAACAGCACGCCACCAATTAAATTCACCATTTTTTCGGAGATGCAGCCTGCAATCCAACGACCACAGAGGACTGCAATCAGAGCGCAGATGGTATGGCCGACGATCGCGCCTAAGGTGACCCCAACTGGATTATTGGCCGCAGCAAGGGTGATGGTGGCAATTTGGGTGCGATCGCCCCACTCCGCTACAAACGTCAGGGCAAAACTTTGCATCACAATGGCTGGATTGCTCAACCGTTGATGTCCTACCGCATCCAACGTCGCTTTGGCTTCTTCCACGACCTCTTCGTTACAGTCGTCAGACATTTTGCTGGCTGTATAGAGCAATTTCAGCCCAAAAATGAGGAAGAGGGCGATCGCTGCGTAGTGGGTCACCTCTTTGGGCAGAAAGGCGATCGCCCGTCCCAGAAGCACCGATAAGATGGTCATTGCCGCCAAGGCTCCCACCACCCCCAGAAACACCAGCCGACGGCAATGGCGCATGGCGAGCAAAACCGCCATAAAGAAGGTTTTATCGCCTAATTCAGAAATGGTAATTAACAATAATCCAGCCGTAAATGCGGTCAGCATTAGTAAAAAGCCTCCAGGACGGTACGTAGTGGTTCCTGGTGAGCTTGATGAACGGGCTGAAAATGATTGGGAAAATTATTTACAGACGCTCCACCAAGCTCACAACAGGTGTGAACTCAGTGAAGGTCTCGCTTACAAGCAGCTTGGGAAACTCAGTCTCAAAACCAAGTGTAAAAATTGCTTGCCCCTGAACCAGGCTCATCGCCAGCGTGTTGATTCAAGGTTCTGGCAACATCGCCAGTTACTACTCCCCTTCCAGGAATTGATTATACACTGAATTACAGTCTGAATGTA
>CAZJZR010000324.1:0-5104 GCA_964550475.1 uncultured bacterium | reverse complement strand
AAGTGACTGAAGCTGTAGTGGAAAAACTTAAAAAACCAGTTAGAAGTAAATCTTGCCACCAGCCCAACGCTGACCATTGACTTTCGGCTGGGTCAAGATGTGTCCGGCGATCGAAACCAACTGATCTTCACTCAAATTACGCATTTTCGGGAAGATGTCTTGGCTCTTCAGACTGGGATGCAGTTCAGCGATCGAAGTTTCACCGTCATAGGTCGTGGGATCCTTCATGTAATCCACTAGGGCGGCGATGTTGTTGCGAGGTGGCGTAGCCAAAGAGAGCGTCTCCGGCGATAGATCAACGTTGGGGTCGGTCTTGGTGCCCCCGTTCAAGTGGCAGATGCCACAGGCGTAATTAAATAACCGTTTGCCTTCTTTAACTTGTTGGACACTCAAAACAACTGTTTTACCAGATCCATCGAGTGGCACAGTGCGGGTTGCGGTGTCTAATTCAGCGGCTGCCGCACTGCCAACAAAAACCTGAAAGGTAAAGAATACAGCGGCTAGCATGAGCCAGATGTATCTCTTAAGCATGGTTCTCCTTCAAAAACATAGCTTTCTATTAAATGCCCAACCCAGGTAGTCCTAGCTTCTTAAGGAAGTCAGTTTTTGCGTAACTGTTCACATCCCCCGATGGGAAACGGGTTGCGGGTTGCGCCCACTTCTCCCCGTCAAGGTAAGGAACGGTTACGGTTTTGCACAGCAAAATATATATAGATGCCAAGCAAAATGTGGACATCCCGAAAACAATGTTTGCATTCATGCAAGAGGTGTCATGACCAGAGCGGCAGACCGCAAACTAGAACTGATTGCCCTTGCTAAAAAGTAGGATTAGCCGTTATATCCTGGTTGAACGATGAATACAAATATCATGCCATGGAGGGGAACCCATTACGCTGACTCTGGGGACTTGTCAGTGAAAACAGCAGGAAAAAAAGCATGGATTGGGATGGAGTGGGTAGATGGGGTGGCTGATAGGGATTGGGTCATGTTTAGCTCAAGGCTGGGGCTGACCCCACAGACTGTAGGGTGGACTGTGGCAATGACTTAGCAAAAATCACCTTGTCAACCCCATCCATATAAAAGTTTGGGATTCTCCCCTGTTCTTGGTAGCCGCGATCGCGATAGAACTGGCGAACATAGGCAAAATCATCGGTTCCAGACGTTTCCACTAACAGAAGTCGGTGACCCCGCTCAGTCAGCATGTGTTCAATGTAGGCCAGCAACCGAGTCCCACGTCCGTGTTGTTGATGATCGGGATGAATGGCGATCAGGTACAGGTTCCAGGTCCCGTGGGTCATGCGTTCCGGTGCGACATAGGCGACACCGACGGGTTGACCAGCATCATCAGTCAACCAAATCCCCGCATTAGCCGTCGCGGGCTGGACGTGTTGCTCCAGCATGTGAGCCAGTTCTGCAATTTGCTCTGGCTCAAACAGTCCAGTGGCTGCTGCCAATGCCAGCAAGGCATCAATGTCTTCAGGGCGGGTGAATCGAATCATGTTCAGTTCCAATGCAGGCATTTTCGAGTTGCTTACTTCGAGTTGCTTACATTGTTGAGACAGATCTCTTAAAATCACCCCGGATCTGCATAAGAACTTGCTGAGAGGTGCATCAGGTCGTCCTGTACCTGTGGACTATGGCGATGAGTGCAGAAAATCCAAAATCGCATTAGCTGCGCGATCGCAGACTCCCGGTTCACCCAAGGCATTTCGCATGGCGGCATAGCCATCCAGAATCTGTTGGCGATCGCTGGGCTTGGTTAATAAATCAATGGCTTTGGCCGCGATCGCTGTACCTGTGGCTTGTTCTTGCAAAAACTCTGGCACAACAGAACGCATCTCGACCAAATTCACGGGAGACATAAACGGAATTGCAAATTTGAGCAACTTGCGGGCGATCCAAGAGGTTACCGGACTGACTCGATACAGCACCACCTGGGGAATATTTAATAGCGCAATTTCCAAATTAACGGTGCCCGATTTGGTAATCGCTAGGTCAGCGGCAGCAATTACGGTTTGGGTGTGCCCTTCAATCAAGGTTGCTTGGATGCCAGCATGGGCGATCGCTTGCTCCAAGGGTTGCCGATAGGCAGGTAGGGAGAGGGGAATCCAAAAATGGGCTTGGGGAATTTTAGCCTGAATTTTTTGTGCTGCCTCCAATATGACCGGGAGGAGATACTGCAACTCTTGCCGACGAGAGGCAGGAAACAGCGCGATCGCTACCTCATCCGGTTCAATGTCTAACTGGGCACGGGCTTGCTCCCGACTAGGGGCATGGCGAATACTGTCCACCAACGGATGGCCAATCCAGGTTACCTTGCCACCATGAGCCGCGAAATATTTGGCTTCCTCTGGAAACACAGCCAGGATCAGATCGGTAATGCTGACAATCCGATCGACTGAGGCCGTTTGCGCCCACACCCAGGCTTGGGGGGCAATGTAATAGACAATCGGGGTGTTGGGCAAGGTGCGTCGTAGATAGGCACCAATGTCAATGTTCGGATTGGCATAGTCAATCAGCACAACCAAGTCCGGTGGTTCAGATGCGATCGCCTGCTTAGCCCGTTTCTGTACCTGTAAGGTCGGTAGGATGTAGGGTAACGCTTCCGTCAAACCCATGGAACCAATGGCACTGGTATGACCAATCACCGTTGCGCCCGCTGCGGCCATCTGATCGCCACCCAGCGCAGTAATCTGTACGTTAATTCCCCGTTCCTTTGCCTGGCGATGCAACGCCGAAACCAACAATGCCCCCTGAAGATCACCCGATACTTCCCCGGTACTAATAAAGATGCGATAGGGGCGATTGGATGATGCAGCGGAGGCAACAGAATTGGCAACAGATAAATTCATGCAAATCTCAAATGCAATTCTCCGGGAGCAATGCAGAGTCAATAACTCCCGACGTAATTATTATACGAACTTCTGAGTGAAGCACTGATGAGATGACACAATTTAGGACATTTATTCGAGCCTATGGGAAATTGGCAATAGACCGCTTGCGGTGATGTGGGCTATACCCACATCACTCAATCCTTTACCCAGGGGCAGCTTTCATTCATCAACTGCACCTCATAAATATGAGTGAAGAGCTAGTTCGGGCGATCGCTGAATCGCTTCAGATTCCGTCGTCTGCGGACAACTGGCATTTTTTAGTCGCTCGCGTACATCCCTGGCGTAAGCACACGATTTAATCCGGCTATACTTTGTCAGGGAACTGTTTGTAGTACTGGCTTTAGCCAGCCAACTGAAGTTGGAACTACAAAGTAAAATTTGTTGGCTGACACAGTATAGAGGCTGCACAGGAACGCGATCGCCTACAGGGAAAAGGAGTGTTCCCTATCCTTCTGCTTCGGCAAACCCTTTGACTTCAGCCACCACAATGCTCACGGTAGGATTATTGACCACCGCTGCAATGGGGAAGCGGTTTGTTGCGTTCTCTGGCGCGATCTTGCTCTAGGACTTCGGCAGGGGAAATATAGCGGGTTGTCGAGGTGCCGTCGGCATGATGCACGGTAATTGAGTAACCCTGCTCTCGAATGGCTTGAGCATATTTGCCTCGCTTTCCCCGAATGTCTTGACTCAGCTCATATTTGGGCATCATGTCGTCATCATCTGAGGTTTTCTCTGTTCAGGTTTGCCTTAGACAATAGACAATATTGCCATAGTGATCAATGGTTGGCGGTACATCAATCACCATCGTCTGCTGTCCGTCTAGCAGGAGTTCCTCCAGCCATCAAAGTTGTTCCAGTTCAGATAACTTAACCTCTAGTTGACTAATGGCTGCTTCTTCTGCCTGAACTTGTTGTTGGAGTTGAAATTTAGTTGCAGCAGCAGTTTCAATGGCTAAACTCTGACGTAATTGTGCCAACTTATCAGTTCTGACCTGCCATTCTGCCTGTAAAGTCTGGCGTTGTTTTTCTAGTCGCTGCTTAACGTCTGCTGATAAATGATTCTGTTGCTGAAGTCCAATCGCGTCATCAATTAAGTTACGCACGCTGACCATTTGGTAACTGATGTCGCACTCGATTTGATGGCGATTGTTGTTGAGGCGTTGGTGGAGGCGATCGAGGGGATAGGAGAAGGGGGTTTGGGAGCCTTTGCAAGTGGCACAATTGCAGGGGATGAATTCCTGGAACCGCAACCGTTCACCGTAGGAACTGTGGATCGTGCTAAACACATAGCGAATCTGTTCCAGAAGGGGTTTCTTAATTTTGCCCGCTACCCGAATGCGGATTTCGTTGCGGTAACGGGCTTCGATCACTTCGGCGCGGGTGTCGCCATCTTTGAGAATTACGCCATCTTTCCACACTAAATCACCGTCAATTCGCTTGTGCATCTCGACAATAAAGCGGGTGACCATCCCCTTGGGCATGAACTCATAGTGGTAGCGCAGAATCAAGTTATCGGTGTCATCCCAGGCATAGTCCGGTTGGTTAGCAGAAAGCAGTTGCGGGGTGATGTAGGTTTTGGGACGGTGAGGAATTTCGTAGCAGAGTTTGAAGTTTTTCATCAGTTGCAGCAGTTCATCCCGCATGTCGGCATACTGCTGATCGGCCCAGATGGTGGCGAGGTCGGCTTGGGTGAAGCAACCCAAATTTTCATGGACTTTTTTGGTATCCAAGACTTTGTAAACGGCGGCAGTGCCCCAGTCTGGTTTCAGGATGACATGGTGTTTTAAGACGGGATCATCTTGGAAGTGTAGGCATACGCCCAAGTCGTGCAGGTAACCGCTCAGTTGCAGTTTGTCTTCCCGACGTTTGAAGCCATGGCTGTCACAGATGTGCAGAAATTCGGTTTGGCTAATGTAGTTACGGCTGTCGGTTTCCAGTGCTTGACGGACGTTCACCCAGGTTTTAGGTAAGGGTGTGCCAATGTGGGGTAATTGACTGATGTGGTGCTTAATAGCAGCGCGAATTTCAGGCAAACCCCGATTAGTCGCAAGGTTGGTAGCAAGGATTTTTTCCAGATTGGGAAAACGTTCTCGCAGTTGGTTTTCATTAACTTGGCAAGGACGATCCTGTTTTTCGTTTTTGATAATCAGTGTGGGACCGCCAATTCAAATCTGAAGTGCACCAGCCCTAAAGGTCTTCTGCAAAGGGACT
>CAZJZR010000323.1:0-5106 GCA_964550475.1 uncultured bacterium | reverse complement strand
AGTTACTACTCCCCTTCCAGGAATTGATTATACACTGAATTACAGTCTGAATGTAACTATAGCCATCCTAAATCAGCCCCCAACAGGCAAGGGGCTTCAACCCCTTGTTCTGCAAGGTGGACAATCCGTATCGTTCACAACTCAACTCGGCTTACCATGTAGCGGTCGGCGTTGCTGAATTCAGGGATGAGCAGGGATGAGCTAAGTGTTGGATGCATGTAAACCTCTCCTCGAACATTCCTCGAACATTCATTGGTAGTTCCAAGTTGAGTTGGCTTGCAGTTGGCAGTTGGCTTGCAGAAGTAAACAGTACGAACAATTCCCCGACGACGTATAGGTGTTAACGATAGGTGTCAACGGGAAAGTCTGGCACTATCCTGATTCAACTCAACTGGGTCGAAACATAAGCCATGATTGTTGACCAGTGGAAAACCGCTAATCTTAACCAAACTTCGTGATATTCTCCACTGGTAACTCTATTTGTAGTGGGCGCAGCCCACAATCCCCTTGGGGGATGTGAACGGTTACGTGTGGAGTGTCCAATTTTTAGGAGTGAATGGTTATTTATGGTTATGTCTTCCTCTGTCTCCATAGAGCGGCAAGCTGCTAAAGCCGATGCGGCAGGTAATCCCTTTTTGTCCACCATTCCCACGGCAACCTGCCTGTTTGGCACCGATGGGATTCGGGGGCATGTGGGCAATTTCCTCACCGCGCCCCTGGCACTGCAAGTCGGTTTTTGGGCGGGACAGGTGTTGCGTAGCCATTTCTCAGCCGGGCCTGTGATAATTGGTCAAGACTCGCGCAACTCCAGTCCGATGCTGGTGATGGCGTTGTCGGCAGGACTGACGGCAGCGGGCTTAGAAGTGTGGGATTTGGGCTTATGTCCCACGGCCTGCGTCGCCTACCTGACCAGCCAACTGGGGGCGATCGGGGGCGTGATGGTGTCGGCTAGCCACAATCCTCCAGAGGACAACGGCATTAAGTTTTTTGGTCCCGATGGCACCAAGTTGTCCCGTGAGTTGCAGGGGGCGATCGAATCGGCCATTCGGGGTCATGATTCTCTCGCTACAGCCATTCCCGCTACGGCCTGGGGCAAACACTATGCCCGTACTGACTTGATCAATCAATATATTACGTCGCTGCATCAACCCTTGGTGCCGGGTGAATGGATCGATGAGTTACCCCTGCGCGGTTTACGGATTGTCTTGGATTTAGCTTGGGGGGCAGCGGCAGAACTGGGGCAGGCAGTGTTTGGAGCGACCGGGGCAACGGTGATTGAACTGCATAACCGACCCGATGGCGATCGCATCAATGTCCACTGTGGCTCCACCCATTTAGAACCGTTGAAGGCAGCAGTGCGGGATCACAATGCTGATATGGGCTTTGCCTTTGATGGCGATGCCGATCGCGTCCTCGCGGTCGATAGCCAAGGTCGAGCCGTTGATGGCGACTACATCCTCTACCTGTGGGGACAAACCCTGCGACAAATGGGGCAACTCCCAGAAAACACCATCGTCTCTACGGTAATGGCGAATTTGGGATTTGAATTAGCTTGGAAACAACAGGGCGGCACCTTAATCCGCACCGCCGTTGGTGATCAGTATGTCCATGCCGAAATGTTGCGCCAAGGTGCCATGTTGGGTGGTGAACAGTCTGGCCATATTCTTTGCCGCCACTACAGCGTCAGTGGGGATGGCTTACTCACGGCTCTGCACTTGGCAGCGTTGGTGAAACGGGCTGGCACATCCATGAGTGAATTGCTGGATCAAAGCTTCCAAACCTATCCCCAACTGTTGCGGAATGTGCGTGTGGAAGATCGCCAACGTCGCCTCAACTGGCAGGAGTGTGATGCCTTAGTGAATGCGATCGCCCACGCAGAACAGGATTTGGGCGATCAGGGACGGGTACTGGTACGGGCATCCGGCACCGAACCTCTGTTGCGGATCATGGTAGAAGCGGTGAATAGCGATTTAGCCCACCACTGGACAGATAGCTTGGTCAAAGTCGCCCAACAGCATTTGGTCAATTCTAGTAATTAGAGCCTATCCGAAGAGACAGACTACGCTTACTTCTCCTTTGTCCGAAGTGAGGGGTTAGGTGGTAATGGGTGATGGGTAATCGGGAATCGGGGATCTGCAAATAAAATGTCCAGTGTAGGATCTGTTACGGCTGGAGCTTAACGCCGCATGGGTACTTGATGTTCACGCTCGTCTCTCAGGGCGGCAAACCGAGTTGCTCAGCGGCAGCACCGCCGCCATTCACCGTCACATGTCCCACTGATCCTTCATCTTCCATCCTTTCCCATGACCCTTTTGTTTTGGCATCGGCGCGATTTACGGTTAACGGACAATCTGGGGCTGGCGATGGCGCGGCAGCAGTCGGCGAAGCTAGTGGGGGTGTTTTGCCTGGATCCGCAGATTTTGCAGCGGGATGATGTGGCAGCGGTGCGGGTGGTGTATTTGCTGGGCTGTTTGGCGGAGTTGCAGCAGTCGTACCAACGATTAGGGGGACAGTTGTTGATTGTCCAAGGCGATCCGGTGGTGCTACTGCCACAGGTGGCGATCGCCCTCGCTGCCACCGCCGTGTATTGGAATCTGGATGTGGAACCCTACAGTCAGAGCCGCGATCGCGCCGTCACCACGGCTCTGGAATCCCACGGCATCGCTGTCCATACCCATTGGGATCAACTACTCCACGATCCGGCTGCCATTGCCACAGGTGCAGGCCAACCCTACACCGTTTACACCCCCTTTTGGCGGAATTGGAGCAGTCGGGCAAAACCAGAACCCGTGCCCGCCCCGGATCACCTCGCTGGATTGAGTGCAGAGGAATTGGCACAGGTGGAAGCCGTGGGGGCGATCGCCCTGCCAACAGCTCAGGCATTGGGCTTCAGTTGGGATGAAGAATTGATCCTGCCACCGGGAGAAGCAGCGGCAGTGGCACAGTTGGAGCACTTCTGTAACCGTGCTATTTACGACTATCAGGAACAACGCAACCTGCCAGCCCAACCAGGGACTTCGCTACTGAGTCCAGCGTTGAAGTTTGGGGCGATCGGGATTCGCACGGTGTGGGCAGCGGCACAAGCGGCCATGGACAATTGCCGCAGCGACGAAGCACGGGATAGCATCCGCACCTGGCAACAGGAATTGGCATGGCGCGAATTTTATCAACACGCCCTGTACCACTTCCCAGAATTGGCCGATGGCCCCTTCCGTCCCGCCTGGCAAAATTTTCCTTGGGTGAATGATCGCGATCAGTTCCAAGCCTGGTGTGAGGGACGCACGGGTTACCCAATTGTGGATGCGGCCATGCGGCAGTTGAACCAAACCGGGTGGATGCACAACCGCTGCCGGATGATTGTTGCCAGCTTTTTAACCAAAGATTTGATCATTGATTGGCGATGGGGTGAGCACTACTTTATGCAACGGTTGGTGGATGGGGATGTGGCGGCGAATAATGGCGGTTGGCAGTGGAGTGCCTCCAGCGGCATGGATCCGCGCCCGTTACGGATTTTTAACCCCGCCAGCCAAGCCCAAAAGTTTGATCCCGATGGCGACTACATTCGCCACTGGCTACCAGAGTTGCGAAGCGTTGATACCGCCGAGTTGGTGACGGGGAAAATTCTGCCCTTGGAGCGCGATCGCTGCGGCTATCCGGCTCCCATCGTCGATCACAACCAACAACAACGCAGATTTAAGCAGTTATATGCGGAAATGAAGGCCGGGTAAGTGGGGTGATTATTAAACATCGATTCTCAGTGGGGTGATGAGTAGATGAGTCGGTGGGTGAGGATTGACGTTGGGTGGAACCTCCGGATGTAATCCACGTCAACATGCAGGAAAGTCTCTGATCAGCCACCAATCGTCACCCTTCACGTCCCTGATCGGGCGTGAACGGCGACCTCACACCAGCTCCATCCCAATCAAACCTGGTTCACATCGCTCTCTAAGGCATCACGTCGCTCAACCGTTTCGCTAAATTACTTTCGCTAAATTATTTCTCCAAGCCATGAATTATTCCGTGTTACATCGCCTCCTGAATCGCCACCAGCAGCCTGCTCGTTCCCGTCGCTCCACCGCTGGTGTTGTCCATCCCCTGTTACAAATCGGCAGCGTCCTAGCTCTCTTGACTGGAGTGGTGTTTGCCAGTCCCGTCCTTGCCGATCCATTCCGCAGCAGCAGCCCCAAGGCGATCGATGACAATACCGAAGCCGCATTTAAGGCGATTTTTGAACAGGGCAACTATCCCCAAGCCCAAAGCCAATTGCAAAAAGCGTCTAAAACCGAACCGCTGGCCTTTGCTTTGATGACGGCAATGGACTACATCAACCAAGACTGGCAATCCTTTGAGCAAAATGCCAATCGCACCTTGGCCGTAGCGGAAACTTTAAGCAAAACCGATCCGTTGCGGGGCAATCTGTACAGGGCTGTCGGGCACTTTCTACAAGGGGCTTATACTGTCAGCACAGAAGATGCCATTACGGGGACTCCCAAGGCATTGGCTAAACTGCGACAGGTGCTGGAATACTTAGAAGCGGCTGAAAAAGTGGCTCCCAACGACCCCGAATTTAATTTGATCAAGGGGTATATGGATTTGATGATTGCGGTTAACCTGCCCTTTTCCGATCCCAACCAAGCCATCCAACGGCTAGAGAAAAACGCGGCTCCCTCCTATCTAGTGTTTCGGGGCATCGCCTTGGCTTACCGGGATTTGAATCAGCCGGATAAAGCCCTGGACTATACAGAACGGGCGTTGCAACTGACCCCCAAGAACCCAGAACTGCACTATCTGAAGGGACAATTGCTCAACATCCAGGGGCAGAAAAACCCGGCATTATTTGCAGCGGCAGTTCCGGCATTCCAAACTGCGTTGCAAAGTTCAGACCAAATGCCGAAGAGTTTGGTGGCACAAATTTTTTCAGAATACTGTGCTAACCAAATTCGGGTAGACAACAAGACCAGAGCTTGCAATGACATGAAGGATCAGATTGGCAAGGGACCGGGGGCATGGGGGCCTAAGGCCAAGGATCTGCCAAAGTTGTAACGACTGCCAGGGGATCTGCAAACAAATAAAATACCCAGCGTAGGATGCGTATAGCCTCTGGCA
>CAZJZR010000322.1:0-5129 GCA_964550475.1 uncultured bacterium | reverse complement strand
GCAAGTCGCCAACCACCCATGAATCAATCGCAAAATCGCCGCCCCGTCCCCTCCGTTTCTAAAACCTCTCTGGTTACCCTAACCATCGCCGCTACCGCCACCCTTTCCCTCGTCAGTCCTGGCCTCAGTCGCTCGGTTAAGGCTTCATTTGAAGATAGTCCCAAGGTGATCGTTGATCAGGCGTGGCAAATCGTTAACCAAGAGTATGTGGATGCCAGTTTCAACCGGAATAATTGGTTGGCAGTACGGCAAACCTTGCTACAACGCAACTATAGTTCGCGGGAAGAGGCGTATGTAGCGATTCGGGAAGCGTTGGAACGGCTCGAAGATCCCTACACTCGCTTTTTGGAACCGGAACAGTATAAAGCGTTGACCAACCAGACTTCCGGCGAAATGTCTGGCGTGGGGATGCGGTTAGACCGGGATGAGCAGCAGAAAGTGTTGACGGTGGCGGAGCCGATTGACAATTCCCCAGCGATGAAGGCGGGAATTCAACAGGGCGATCGCATTCTGCTGATTGATGGCAAATCTACCCAAAACATGACTGTGGAGCAGGCGGCCAAGTTGATTCGCGGCGAAGCAGGCACCAAAGTAACCTTACGCATCCAGCGGTCAGCCGGTGATCCGTTTGATGTGGAGTTGACGCGATCGCGGATTGAACTGCCCACCGTCAGCTACAGCCTCAAGCAAGAGGGCAATATCCGGGTGGGCTATATCCGCCTGAACGAATTTAGTGCCCATGCGTCTAGCCAAATGCAACGGGCAATCCGCAAGCTCACCGACCAAAAGGTCAACGCCTTTGTGTTGGATTTGCGGGGCAACCCCGGTGGCTTGCTGCAATCCAGCATTGATGTGGCGCGGTTGTGGCTCGACAAAGGCAGCATTGTCCGTACCGTGGATCGCAAGGGCAGCGATGAGCAATTCATCGCCAACCATACAGCTTTGACCAATCTCCCCATGGCGGTGCTCGTGGATGGCCATTCAGCCAGTTCCAGCGAAATCCTCACAGGTGCCCTCAAGGATAACCAACGCGCCGTAGTGGTTGGCACCAAGACCTTTGGTAAAGCCCTTGTCCAGTCAGTTCACTCCCTTGCCGATGGTTCTGGTCTGGCGGTCACCATCGCCCACTACTACACCCCCAAAGGCACGGACATTAACCACATGGGCATTGCTCCCGATATCAATGTGGACTTAACCGATGGTCAAAAGAAAACCTTGGCGACCAATCCCAAATTGATTGCCACGATGAACGATCCCCAATACGCTAAGGCGATTTCCACGCTGCAAGCTAATTTGGCTAACCGTCCCAGCCTCAATACACCACAGAAAACCAGTTCTCGTTAAACCGCATATTGCTCACCGGGATGAGTTGACCCCCAGTTCAATTCATCCCCTCGTTTTTGCGGTTTGGATTGGTTAATCAGTCTGGTCATATCTACACGCGACAGACAAGGGGTTGAAGCAAGGGGCTGAAGTACCTTGTTAATTCCGGTTAATCTGTGTTCAGCGTTCCTGATCATTCTCAAAACCGAGCTGGCCGGAATCCCTACCGCAAATTTGTAACTGCAAAATTTGCTACCACCCTACTCGTTCCACCCGTCTTAAGCTAAAATCATCATTGCGCTAGTATGGTGCTGTTTTACGATCAATAAACGGTTCGCTAGCAATGATCATATGTAAGAATATCCCTCGAAAGTTTTCGGAACAGTCTGGGTTATTCAGTTTGGTTTACTTCGTTTAATCACAACGCTGGTGTAGCTCAGTTGGTAGAGCAACTGACTTGTAATCAGTAGGTCGCAGGTTCAAATCCCGTCACCAGCTTTATAGATAAATCAATGCTTTCAGCCCCTAACCAAGGGTGTTAGGTTTTCTTGTTTGGGGTACAAAAGTTTGGCGTTGCTGAATTTAGGGATGAGCTAAGAGTTGAATGAATTGAAACAAAGTTTCAATTTATCCTGCTATTCAGCAACATCGGATTGCGCTATCAAGGCAGACACCTCCAGAGGTGTGCCGGACAATCTGCCGGATCAAGTTGCCGGATCAGGTTACCGGATCATTGTGCCGGATCAAAATGCGGCAGAACCTGCTTTCAAGCCCATGTCTGACTGATTACAATGCGGAAATGGGTTCAATTTCAATTGAATTTTGACTCAACCACTGCTTGATTGAACCACCCAATGTCTTGGATGATGTCTTGGATGTTCGTCGGGTTCATCTCCTAATTGCTGTTATCCCTCTGTTATGATGCCCCCTCAACTCTTGTTGATTACACTGCTGGGTACTTCGTTAATCTTGGCTCCGTTGACGGCTCCTAGCCTAGCTTCCAGCAGTAACCGTGTCGTCAACGATCTGGGTGTTGGGCGCGATCGCCCCTCCAACCAACAGATTAGTCAAACGGTTCTGAATGATTTTCCGGCCACGGTCTCCCGGGCGGTGTTGCAGGACATTTCCCGGCGGATGGGACAACCGGTTGCGTCGTTTCAAATGCTGCGGGTGGAGTCGCGCACATGGCCGGATGGCTGTTTGGGATTAGCCGATCCCGGTGTGATGTGTACATTGGCCATGGTGCCCGGTTGGGAAGTGGTGGTGGGCAATGGCTCAGAACGGTGGATTTATCGTAGCGATCGCACAGGAGCCACAGTCAAATTAGACCGTCTCGCTAGCTCTAATGTCCCCACGATGGCCGGGTCTCCGCCATCGCCCCCACCATCGCCCTCCTCACCGCTGACCAGCACCCCGCCCTTACCGGAACAACAACCGCCCAGTGCCCAGGTACAGGTCAGAAATCGCCAAGTTACGGTGCGATTGATTAACCGTACCGGGGCGGTGATCGGCTATGCCGTGATTGCGGAGAATCCCGATGCGGCAGCTCCTGAAGGCAATTTGGCAGGGCGCAGCCAGGTGAACCTCACCGGATTATCCATCCCTGTGACCGTGAATTTTCGGCGACAGGATGGTGGCTTGCTGCAAGTAGGGACGCGGGCGATCGCCCCTGGCCTGTTGGAAGTCACCTTAACCGAAACCACAGACCTTGGATTAGACCGCACAACCCTCAATATTGAAGCCTCTGGAGCGGTGTTCTTAAATTAAGCGGTTGGGGTGACAAGCGGTGCCAACCCCAAAACCGTCAAATCTAGATTGAATACCCAGCATTGATCCCCAGCAGAAACCCCTCGGCTAGACCATTACGATGGCTGACCGAGGGGTTAATTGTGTGAATGCATCTCAGGAGTTGGTCTGTTGTTTAGCTAATAGCCAACAGCTAATAGACAAATCAAACCCGCAAATTCATGGGTTACAGGTCTAGCAATTAACCAGTGACGGCGATGCAGAGAGAAGCCATCAGCGCAGTAATCGCATAGAACACAGCTACAACCTTGATTTCTGACCAGCCAGTGAGTTCCAAGTGGTGGTGAATCGGAGCCATCTTAAACAACCGTTTACCAACGCCATCGGGACCTTTGGTGGCTTTGTAATAGCCGACCTGAGCAATCACCGAGAGGTTTTCCACCACGAAGATAATGCCAACAATCGCCAACACCCACAGGGTATTGGTCAACAGAGCAATGGCACCTAACGCGCCGCCCAAAGCCAGCGAACCCGTGTCGCCCATGAAAACACGGGCAGGATTGTGATTGTGAGCTAGGAAGCCCAAATAACCGCCGCTGAGACAGGCGCAGAACACCATCAATTCTGGGTGGGTGGGGGCAATGCAAGCTCCGAGGCCGAAGAGGGCGATCGCACCTGTGCCTGCCGCCAAGCCATCCAAACCATCGGTTAAGTTGGTGGCATTGCTCTCAGCCACCATAACAAAGCCAGCCAACAACCAAAACATCACGCCCAAGGGAATTGCCACACCAAAGGGCAAACTTACCGTCGTGATGTCTAAGGGATGGGTAAAGCCGATCCAGATGCAAAACAGTGCAGCGCAGGCAATCTGTAAAATCAGCTTTTGTTTAGGAGAAATACCTTTATTGGAATGCTTCCGGAGAATTTGCCAATCGTCTAACCAGCCGATTAACCCGTAGGCGAGGGTGACAAGGGCAACGGCAATCGCTTGCGGATCAAACCCAGTGAACAGCAGGCCAAGGGCGATCGCGGGAGGCAGAATGAAAATCCCGCCCATGGTGGGAGTGCCAGCCTTTTGCAGATGGGACTGGGGGCCATCCTCGCGGATAAACTGTCCCGCTTTCAAGGCTTGGAGCTGCGGGACTGCCCAATAGCCCAAGCCCGCAGTAATTAAAGCCGTCGCAAAAAAGGGTAGGGCAAAGGAAACGCCCTGCTCAGGTAAGCGACCCGTATTCCAATCTAATACTAGGGAGACCAGCCCTAAGCCAATTGCCAAGATCAAGGAGAGATTAATTCCTGATAGGCGGACAGACTTGTTTAGCCTATTGATAGATTTACCGGAAAACAATCTTGCATCCACTGTAATTCGCTCACTCCACACCACGTAAAATATCCAGCCTTTGCAAGAGACTTCATTGTTCAAGCTGGATTATCCGGATCAAATTTCACACCTCAATCGCTGGCATTGTAAGCCTGTGCCGGACAAAATACAAGAGCTTTTCAGCTCCCTTGGCAAAAACTTACTGTTTTTCAACCCGGTTTCAACCTCAGATGATCCTAGTCATCCTGATCAATTGAACTAGCTTGCAGGTTACGCCAATTCGCTACACCACCAGAACACTACTATGGCTAGTGGTGTAGCGAATTGTTTGTTCTAAATCTAGAGCCTGAACGGTGAATTGGCAAGATAATTTTGATCAGTCCGGTGATCACTCCGATGTTCAATCCGATTGAGGGATGGAACAGGATGGAGAGCAGCGTAGTTATTTGGTTTGATCCCGTTGCAGGTGAATCGCTGGGCGACGCGCCTCGAAGGAACTGGTCAAGGATAGGAGCAGTGGTAGGGAGAGGTTAATCATCAGGAGGCGGATGATGTGTCCGGTGGTGATCAGTTCTGTGTCCTGATGCAGAGTGAGGGCAATCCAAATCATTTCGGGGGAGCCACCGGGGGAAGCCATCAGTAAACAGGTGAGCCATGGCCACGCAGTGACCAAGTGAATCAGTCCCGCGATCGCGGTTGCCGCCATCGCCATTAGCCCAACCGGAATCAGCGATCGCCC
>CAZJZR010000321.1:0-5131 GCA_964550475.1 uncultured bacterium | reverse complement strand
CAACAGCTTCACATTCCGCTTGTTACCGATAAAGTTGTCATCCACCATGAACACGCCGCCGCGCCAGCCTAGGTTGTAGAGGTAGTCCAGTTCGGCCAGCAGTTGAGCCGGGGATTTGGTGCGAGGCTTGCGGCCATACAGGGTGATGATGTCGCAGAACTCGCACTGGAACGGGCACCCACGGGAAAACTGTACCGACATGGAATCGTATGCCTTCAGTTCCAGCAGGTCGTAGCGGGGAATTGGGGTGCTGGTAACATCCGGTTTCTCACCATTGGAGCGGAACACTCCGTTGGGTTCACCGTTGGCGATCGCCTGCACAAACATCGGCAGGGTAATTTCGCCCTCATCCAAAATCAGGTAGTCCACCCCAGCCGCTTCCATTTCCTCTGGTAACGAGGTGGGGTAGGGGCCACCGACGGCGACGCGCTTGCCGTGGCGTTTGGCTTCGGCAATTTGGGTCAGCATATCGGCCTTTTGGACAATCATGGCCGACATGATCACCAAATCCGCCCATGCCCATTCCTCTTCGGTGACTGCCCGAATATTGCGATCCACCAGCTTAAATTCCCATTCCTGGGGCAAGATGGCAGCAACAGTCACTAAACCCAAGGGCGGCAGCAACACCTTGCGATCTACCAGTTCTAAAATCTTTTCGTAAGACCAGAATGTCTTCGGAAACAGGGGATAAACCAGTAGAACCCGCACACACGCCTCCTGGGCGATCGCCCCTCTATACAAACTTGATTCACAAACTTTAGACTTGTGACAGATTATAGCGGTTTATACCTAGTTACGCCAAAATCCAATTGTAACTGGGCAACCAACTATACTCAGATTGGCTGCATCATACCCAACATGAAGCAAATAATCTAGAGGATAATTGACGCAAAGCCATTAGGAACCATGAGGAACCGTTGATTGTCGTGAATGATCCCAGCGACCCGTCTGAGCCAGTTATGGATGCCTATCTGCAACCCAGCGATGTGATTGATTGGCAACATCCGGCCATTTTAGCGGTGGCTAACGAATTGGCGGCATCTTCTGTCAGTGCTTCTGCCAGCGATGCAGAGGCTCCGGCTCATCAACGATTGGCGATCGCCAAAACCTGTTTTGAATGGGTACGAGATCAGATCCATCACAGTGTGGACTATCAACTGAATCCGGTCACCTGGAAAGCCTCGGATGTGTTGCAACACCGCACAGGATACTGTTACGCCAAAAGCCATTTATTAGCCGCCTTGTTGCGGGCAAACGGCATTCCCACTGGATTTTGTTATCAACGCCTCAGCATTGATGATCAGGGAGCACCGTATTGTTTGCATGGCTTAAATGCCGTGTATTTGGCGGATCAGTTAATCGATAAGACTGATGGAAATGGGTGCATTCCAGAGGTCGATGCCCCAGAAACCCGGTTTCTTGAAGAAACCGGGTTTCTCGCACCAAACCCACCCGATGGAAATAGAACGGCGATCGGCTGGTATCGCGTCGATCCACGGGGTAATCGGTCTGGAATTAATGCCCAATTTACGCCACCCGTGGAACAGTTGGCCTATCAACCGAAACTGCCCGGAGAAATGGATGGCCAGACGATCTTCCCGGAACCATTACCTGTGGTTTTAGATGCTTTAAAGACGTTTAAACAATGGGAAGAGTTGTTTGCTAATTTGCCAGATATTGACTTCCATCATTCAATCTTTTGATTATTGCAGTTTTATAAAATGGCACTTTTCAGACCTATATTTTTCAGATTGATTTATACTGTGTCAGCCAACAAATTTTAGTTTGTAGTTCCAACTTCAGTTGGCTGGCTAAAGCCAGTACTACGAACAGTCCCCTAACAAGTTATAGTTGACAATTGTTGCAGAATCTCTCTTTTTTGCTGCAAGTGACCACAAAACGTCTTTAAGACTAGAGACTGTCAACATCAAATGACATCAACATCCACTATTGTCCTCCATAAACTCAGGTAAACTTTTATGATTTCACTCTGTATGATTGTCAAGAACGAAAGTCATAATTTATTACGCCTTTTAGAAAGCGTGAAAAACCATGTAGATGAAATTATTATTGTTGATACTGGCTCTACAGATAACTCCATCGAAATTGCGCTTCAATTTGGGGCAAACATAAGTCAGGTCGGATGGAATGATGATTTCTCAGCAGCACGAAATCATGCCCTTATCCAAGCAAAAGGCGACTGGATAATAGTTCTGGATGCAGATGAACAATTGGTAGTTTCAGGTGAAAGCTTGCAGGCATTAGTGAAAAAGCAACCAGAAGCTATAAATGTATTAACTGTCGGCATTTTTAACTTTATTAATGATTATACAGTTGTCCCATACGGCTCATATCCAAGAATATTCCGCAATCATCTTGGTATTCATTATGAAGGTAGACTACATGAACAACTAACTTATGGCTCTCAAAAGATCTCTAGATCTGAAATTGGGCTTCTACCTGACTCTATTCGTATAAATCATTATGGATATCAAAACAATAATTTAGATAGAAAAAATCGGCAAAGATACATTCCCCTCATGGAAAAGTTTTTAGAAGAGGGTGATATTAGTTTAATGCTATTACACTGCCTGTTCGATACGTATCAAAGTGTTGGGAATTCTGAAGGTGCGGAAAGATGTATAGACATTGCAATGGATAGAATATCTCTATCTCTCGTAACTGGGATTTTGCCAAATGATCAACGCTGGTTACCGACATGGCTATATTTACTAGGCTGTACTTGTATTGAAAGAGAAGATCTAGAAACTCTTTGGTTGATTTTTCAGAGAGGGATAGAATGGTTTCCTAAATACCCTCCTTTTTATAATTTAATCGGCAGTTTTTTAGCAAGAATGAATCTGTGTTTGGGGGCTATACCTTACTTTGAAAAGTGTCTTCAACTTTGTATGGAAGGCCGTGAAAACTTAATTGACATTGGCATTGAAATTTATGAACCTTTGAAAGTAGATGAGTTAGAACTACAAGTAATGTGGAATCTAGCCATGGCTTATATCACAGTTTCGGAGAAGGAATTGGCAATTCAGACTTTAAAGCAAATTATTCAATTGTCACCCACCCATGAGTTAGCCCATGATCAGCTTAATCGACTAATAGAAAATACTTGAAAGTTGAAATGAACAGCATATTTGCTATTTTTCACGTTAATCAATTAGTGTCTATTATCTCTTGCTAATTTGATGAATTTAAGTCTTTTAAATCGCTGTGAACTCGCGGAACCACAACCATTTGATGGACGCGGTGAAGTGGCGTTTGCTTGGGTGGGTTCCGGGTTATGGTTTCTAGCCTTGTTTCTGCGGTTTGGCTTAAGCGATCAGCACTGGACACTGGCCGAGAAGTTAGTCCAATGTTCAGCTTTTGTTGGCTGTTCTGGTTTACCCATCTTTTTCCTAGCTACCGCCTCTGGTGCAAAGTTTACTCAATCGGTTTTGCTGAAATTAGATGGTCTGTGGTTCCAAGCGATCGCCTGTTTCGTCCTCGCCCTCTACATCATTCCAGTCAATTCTCTCAACTGGGATCCCAATAAATTTAGTTGGTTACGGCCATTGCGGGAGGTGATGACTGGTAATAGCTTTGAGGTGAATGCGATCGCCTTTCTGTTCGCTGTTTTCTTGGCATTACGCCTACCGTTCCTGTTCCTAAAATTACGGGATCAACCACCGTTATTAAAAAATAGTTCTGGGTTGATCAAACTCCTGAGTCATGATCTGGAAACCACTGGTTTATTAACCGCGAATCTCATTGCCTGCTCAGTAATGATACCGAGTGGGTACTGGGTAGGTTTGGCCTATATTGTGTTATTCATTGGCATGAATTTGCCCATCAGTCGGCAAGCATCCAGTCAGCGACTACAGATATTTGATCTGCTATTAATCATCACCTGTCTAGGGTCGATGATTTTATTTTCCAGCCTCCATTTTGACTTCGCCCCCTTCATCAGCGTTCACCTATTTGTGGTGGTGGTGATGTATGGCACGGGCTTAGGCAGAGAGCATTTTGGTTACAGTTTTCAAGTGCGAAAATCAGATGTGCTCTATTACTTGAAAATGAGTGCGATCGCCTGCGGTATTCTGATTCCCCTCGCCTTATTACTGCGGTTTAATCGTAGCTTTACCGGATTTCCCACGGCGGTAGAAGTGTTCATTTACTTCATCCTGTTTAGCTTCCGCGTCGGGGTAATGGAGGAGATTTTATTTCGCTCTGGGCTAATGGTGTTAGTGCGCGATTATTTGCAGCAGTGGGGTAAAGCTCCCCAACGCCCAACCCAACTGGTGATGGCGGCGGCAGTGATTACGGCGATCGTGTTTGGGATTTGTCATGTGGGCAATGATCCCCGCGACGGCAGTGTGTTAACTGCTGTGGAATTCAAAGCTGTTTACATTTTTCTCGGTTCTCTGGCCGCCACATTTTACGGCATGGTGTTTGGCGAAACCAATCGGTTGTGGTGTCCCGTTTTTCTGCATGGTTTAGTCGATACCACGGCAGTTTTATTCCTCAAAATTCCTCTGACTGCACCGTTTTAGTAAGTTCTTCTAGTGGGCTGTGACCAGTCACACAAGGCAGACCTGCAAAGACACAAAGAAGGCTAAGAAGAAAACTCAGCAGCTTTTGTTTTTGGGGTAAATTCCTATGGAATTTACCCCAAAAACTATCTATGACGCTCTACCAGTGTTGTTTAGTCAGTCATTATCAGTTCGCTCTAACTTTAGGGAGTTGCGGGAAACTAATATCCCCGTGATAGGCGTAGGGACACATTGCCGTGTCCCTACAGGTAGCGGTGTGGGTACATTATTAATCTGCACATCCCTTAGAAGCAGTCAATTCTCAGCAATCTCTAAGGCACCTAACAGGGGGAATTCAGGGTTTGGGGTGAGCATAAGAAACAAGCAGGCAGTGACTCAATCAACCACCCCTAGCCCGCTGTAGGTGCCCCAACCCCTGTGGATCAAACAATTCAGCGTTGATCTACCGGAGTAGTTACCAAAGATTTCAGTGAGGGGTTCAGATTACCTATCACCCATTACCCATTACCTATTACCTATTACCTATTACCTATTACAATACCTTCGCCAACCGCGTGAAGTGAAATGGGTTGTTTGTCAAGAGGACT
>CAZJZR010000320.1:2402-5160 GCA_964550475.1 uncultured bacterium | reverse complement strand
GTGCAAGCAGGCTACGACGTAGACACCGACGAGTCCGAAGCCGAATACGTGATTGTTAACACCTGTAGCTTCATCCAAGCGGCGCGGGAAGAATCGGTGCGGACGTTGGTGGAACTGGCGGAAGCCAATAAAAAGATTGTGATTACGGGCTGCATGGCGCAACACTTCCAAGAGCAACTGTTGGATGAGTTGCCGGAAGCTGTGGCCGTCGTTGGTTCTGGTGACTACCACAAAATTGTCGATGTGATCCAGCGGGCGGAAGCGGGCGAACGGGTCAAGGAAATCTCCGCCGAACCGACCTATATTGCTGATGAAAATGTGCCCCGCTACCGCACCACGACCGAAGGAGTGGCCTATCTACGGGTGGCTGAAGGCTGTGATTATCGCTGTGCCTTCTGCATCATTCCCCACCTCAGAGGTAATCAGCGATCGCGCTCCATTGAGTCCATCGTGGCCGAAGCTCAACAACTGGCCGCCCAAGGAGTGCAGGAACTGATCCTGATTTCCCAAATCACGACAAACTATGGATTAGATCTGTACGGTCAACCCAAGCTGGCAGAATTGCTGCGTGCCCTTGGGCAGGTGGATGTGCCCTGGATTCGGATGCACTACGCCTATCCCACCGGACTGACCCCAGATGTAATCGCCGCAATCCAGGAAACCCCCAACGTCATCCCCTACCTGGATTTGCCCCTACAGCATTCCCATCCCGAAATTCTCCGTGCCATGAACCGTCCCTGGCAGGGGCGCGTGAATGACGGCATTATCGAACGGATTAAAACAGCGATCCCTGAAGCTGTTTTGCGGACAACCCTGATTGTGGGGTTTCCGGGGGAAACGGATGAACACTTTGACCATTTGAAGCAGTTTATCCAACGCCACGAATTCGACCATGTGGGCGTATTTACCTTCTCGCCAGAAGTAGGCACCCCTGCCTATGATCTCCCCAACCAACTGCCCCAAGCTGTGATGGATGCCCGTCGCGATGCCTTAATGCAGGTGCAACAACCCATCTCCCTGAAAAAAAATCAGGCAGAGATTGGCAAGGTGGTGGATGTGTTGATTGAACAGGAAAACCCTGAGACAGGTGAATTCGTTGGTCGATCGGCGCGGTTCTCGCCCGAAGTCGATGGTTTGGTGTACGTCCAGGGTGGCGCACGGCTCGGCTCACTGGTGCCCGTGCGGATTACGGATGCGGATATTTATGACTTGTATGGTGAAGTAGCCACCGCCACAGATCTGTTCCAAGTTACCAGCATTCCCCAACCTGTGTCCCTGGCTTAGCAGGATTGACACCCGATCTCGGCATTCACATAACCGATGCCTGACCTTGATTGAAACGCAGCGATCGCCGCCCTGATCCAGGGTTACTTCAGGTTTACGTTCCGTTTCACTAATATCCCAAAATCCTCACGATCTTTGCTTACGACCTATTGATAGGAGATTCAATGTCTATTTCTTTCGCAACCCTCGGTTTGTCAGAAGCGACGGTTCACCATCTTGAAAAGCTTGGCTTTACAACGCCCACTGCCATCCAGTCCGAGGCTTTGCCCCATCTCCTGTCTGGTCGGGATGTGGTCGGTCAAGCCCAAACGGGGACGGGCAAAACTGCCGCCTTCTCCCTGCCGATCCTGGAGCGGATTGATCCCCGCACCCCAGCGGTGCAAGCTCTGATCCTCACCCCAACTCGTGAGTTGGCGATGCAGGTGTATCAAGCGATCGCCAGCTTCAATGCCCATGATCGGCTGCGGGTGCTGCCCGTGTATGGCGGTCAGGCGATCGAACCCCAAATCCAAAAGCTACACCGGGGTGTCCACATTGTGGTTGGGACTCCGGGACGGGTGTTGGATTTGCTCAGCCGGGGTAGCCTGAAGCTGAACCAACTCAACTGGTTGGTGCTGGACGAAGCCGACGAAATGCTGAACATGGGCTTCATTGAAGATGTGGAAACCATCCTCAGCCACGCCCCCGCTGAACGGCAAACCGCGTTCTTCTCCGCCACCATGGCTCCTCCGATTCGGGAGTTGGCCACCAAGTTCTTGCGATCGCCGATCACCGTCACCATTGAACAGCCCAAAGCCACCCCCACCCAAATCAATCAGGTGGCTTACATGGTGCCCCGTGGTTGGTCGAAGTCCCGCGCCCTGCAACCGATTCTGGAATTGGTTGATCCCGAATCCGCGCTGATCTTCGTCCGTACCCGCAAGTCCGCCGCTGAACTGACCAGCCAACTGCAAGCCGCTGGCTACAGTGTGGATGAATACCACGGCAACCTGACCCAATCCCAACGGGAAAAGCTACTGTTGCGGTTCCGTCAACGGCAAGTCCGCTGGGTGGTGGCAACGGACGTGGCCGCACGGGGTCTGCACGTTGACCACCTGACCCACGTGATCAACTACGACTTACCCGATAGTTTGGAAAACTTTGTCCACCGGACCGGGCGGACTGGACGGGCTGGCAAGACGGGCACCGCCATCTCCCTGATTCATCCGTTGGATCGGCGCAAGCTGCGCGATATTGAACGCCACATCCGCCAAACCTTGGAAGTGCGTTCTGTACCCACCCGCGCCCAAATCGAAGCGCATCGGTTGGAGAAACTGGAAGGCGAATTGCGCGAAGCTCTATCCGGTGAACGGATGGCCTCCTTCTTGCCGATTGTGGCTAAGTTGGCCGAAGAGTTTGAGCCGAATATGTTGGCCGCAGCGGCTCTGCAAATGGCGCATGACCACAGCCGTCCCGCCTGGATTCAGTCCAATGT
>CAZJZR010000320.1:0-2302 GCA_964550475.1 uncultured bacterium | reverse complement strand
TTTTGCTCATTTCCTTTGCTCTGCCCCATGCTCAACGATCTACTGCCATTTGAAATTCCCTGGAATGGGGTCGTTGTGTCGGGAGCGTGCCTGTGGTCACTGGCGTTGTATTTAATTTGTTTTCCCGTCGCTGAGTGGATCATGGCTCAGCTTAACCGCTGGTTTGACTTCGCCGAGCAGCAATTTTTATATTCCGATAAAGAGGAATTTGAACGCACCCGCCCCGCCCGCGAAGCCCAGAATGCTTTTAACGCTTCAATTTTGAGTATTGTGCCATTTCTAGGCTTAGGAACGCTGTGTAATTGGGCGGTGGATGCCTCCTTAGGTGGGAGTTGGTCAATCAGCCTGGGGATCATGGCCTGTATTGGCTGTGGTGTGTATGAATTGGGTCGCCGCAGTAGTTAATAGTCCGTAAGGGCTTCTCTACACAATTAAGAGAATGCTTTAAAAATTGATTGTGCGTGGGTTAAGCGCAGGCACAACCAACCTTCTAGCCACCTTCTCAAACAGTCTCTAGCTGCCATCCCCCTTGCGCGACGACCCTTCGGGATTACTGAGGAATCCATTCAAAAAGTGAAACATTCCCTGCTTACTGCGTTGTTTAGCCGCTGCATAGCGTTTTTGCCGTTTGGATAACTTTTCCGGTTGCCCCTTCTTGGGGGGGATAAATTTTTCGCGCCAGAGTTTAACTGTACGATTTTCCTCCACGGGTTTCTGGGGTTTCTTGACTGGCTCGGATTGCCAATAGGTGACAATTACCGCTGCCGCAATGCCTCCCACTGCCGCGAGCCAAAAGCTGGTGACTGGTGGATACTTCAGCAGCAAAAAACTCAACACAAACAGCACAAACATCTGCACCCCCACCGCAATATTTAACGGCGTTTTTTGCAGTTGTTTAAACGCGGCTTGGGTGGCGATCGCGGTCTTCGAGGGCGATGCAGGTGGCGGTGGCGCAGAACTAGAGTCAGGCTTATCGTCACTCATAGACAGCAGTTACCAGATGCATGATCAAATGGCGTTCAATCTCTGAAAAAACTTAGTGAGTCCTTTGTATCTTAGTGTCTTGTCTTAGTGTCTTAGTGGTTAACCTATCTTTTACCACCAAGGCACTAGCCCGAATTATTCACGACAATTTACCGGAAATACCGGAAATTTTTTAGAGGCGGTGCCCCCGTGCCCGCCCAACCCAGGGAATAACACTGTACACTATGATCTCTGTTCACCTGCCTGATCTACGAGGCAACCACAGGGGAATTGCCCCTAGGGTTTCACATGTAGAATGTCATGAATAATGCAGGCTCAGGCACCAAGATTGTACAAAGACAGCTTAATCAATTCTTGGCCGTTTTTGCTTTACAAGTCTTAAGCGGCTTGGTCAATGATTTCTTGGAAGTGGATGATGTCTTGACGGGGATCAACGTGAGAGACTTTCAGGTTAACGCGATCGCCCAACTGGAGCGGACGACCAAAGCGGGCGGGCAATTCCAAGCCCAAATCTTCCAATAGCACCAAGGCTAATTTTTCGTGTTCCCGCAACCAGCGTAACACTAGTGCGTTCCATACTTGTCCCGGTTGTCGCCGCAGGTATTCCAAACCCCAATAGCGGTTGGTTTGCCGCTCCACCTGCACCGCTTCCACCAGAGCCGAACCCAGTCCCAGCAACAACTCTTGCATCTTTTCCAACGTGAATGGCAGGGGATCGCCGCGCAGGTGGGCTTTGATTTGGAAGTGGGCTAACAGGTCGCTGTAACGGCGGATGGGCGAGGTGACTTGGGTGTAGGTGCTCAGACCCAGGCTGGCGTGGCGGGAGGGCACCACGCTGATCTCGCTACGGGGCATACAGCGGCGGATGGCACAGGCCCGCACGGGGCCCGCTGGCAACAGCATCAATTCTTCTGCGGGGGGAAGTTCCGGTTGGGGTTGGCTGCGGAAGGGCATCGGCAGGCTATGTTCTTGGCCGTAGCGGGCGGCCACTTCCCCGGCCAGAATCATCATTTCCGCCACCAGTCCCCGTGCGGCGGAATCGCCCAGGACACGGATTTCAATTTCGTCATCCTTGACGGCGATCGAGGTTTCGGGCATTTCAATGCGGATTGCCCCTTGGCTGGCCCGCCAGCTCTCGCGGCGCTTGGCCCACTTGGCCAGGGCTGTGAGTTGTGGCTCGTCGGTGATGCCCAAATCGAGCATTTCGTCCACGTCGTCGTAGGTGAGGCGATAGGTGGGTTTGACGTGACTGGCGCGAATTTGGTAGTCCGCGACGGAGCCATCTTCGTTGAGAACAATACCGAAGCTGAGGGCACAG
>CAZJZR010000319.1:0-5161 GCA_964550475.1 uncultured bacterium | reverse complement strand
ATAGGGTGGGCAAGCCTGTGGCAGTCGAGGTTACATCCTAAGTTGACACCAATGGTGAACGGGCGTATCCAACAGTTGGGGGGTACATCCAGGCGAATAGAATATGCCCGTTGGGCAGGCTTCGCCGACGCGGCTATACCAACAAACTCCGCCTACGCGGACTAAGGGTTTTGAAACCCGCGTAGGTGGGTTTAGTTCTTGTAGATGCGGTTTTAACCGCCGCTCCCCCAACGGTGAAATACGCCCGGAGTGAACGGTTAGGTTTAAGGTAGTTCGATGGAAGTTTTGCAAGCGGATATTCAGCAACTTGAAGACCTAGCCCAATTGTTTGATCAATACCGCCAGTTCTACAACTGTGCTTCAGGCTATGAAGCGGCTAAACAATTTCTCCGCGAACGGTTTGAACAAGGCAATTCAATCCTATTTTTAGCCAAGCTTGATGGGCATAGTGTTGGTTTCACTCAGCTTTATCCGAGTTTTTCCTCAATATCAATGCAGCCGATTTGGATTTTGAATGACTTGTTTGTAGACCCACACTATCGCGGCAAAGGTGTGGCTAAATTACTCATGAGTACGGCAGAAAATTTCACTCGTAACACAGGCGCGATCCGGATTACCTTAGCAACACAAATGACCAATCGTGTTGCACAGTCGCTTTATGAATCGCGGGGCTATGTCCGAGACACTGAGTTTTATCCGTATGCGTTAGAACTGCGTTAGGGGAGGAGCGTGAAAATTAAAGTACCCATAGATTAGACCTCTTGCACATTGCATGAAAGTCAATTGTTGGGTTGCCAAGATCTTCGCCCTCACCCTAAATCCCTCTCCCAAATTTGGGAGAGGGACTTTGAATCCGGCTCCCCTTCTCCCAATTTGGGAGAAGGGGTTGGGGGATGTAGAGCTTTGCTCTTCCCGAAGGGTGGGGCAGGATTGGCGGCGTAGGACCTAATTTGCAAGAGGTCTATTAAACACGATGCGTTACGGCTGAAACCTAACGCATCCTACGCCGGGTATTTTATTTGCACATCCCTACGGTGTGGCTAAACGCTGATTTGCAATCGATCGCCCCAGTTGTTCAGTCGGAACAGTATCCTGAAAGAGGTGCTTTTTAGATGAACAGTCTGGGTTTTCCCATCCATGAATTCAACGTTACAAACGATTCGCCACCAGTTTGATCAGGCGATGGTGGCCGCATTTGGGGCAGAGTTAGCCGGAACCGATCCCCTCGTGGTGCCTGCTAGTAATCCCAAATTTGGCGACTACCAAGCCAATGTGGCCATGTCGCTGTCGAAAAAATTGGGCAAACCCCCACGGGCGATCGCAGAACAATTGGTCACCCAGTTGGATGCTGCCGCTGTCCTGAGCGAAATCTGTGAACCGTTGGCGATCGCGGGTCCCGGTTTCATCAACCTGCGCTTAAAAACCAACTACCTAGAGCAGCAACTCCAGGCCATTCAATCCGACTCCCGCTTGGGCATCCCCCCCACACCGCAGCCCCAGCGAATCATCGTGGACTTTTCCAGTCCCAACATCGCTAAAGAAATGCACGTCGGCCACCTGCGCTCCACCATCATCGGCGACTGTATCGCCCGGATTCTGGAATTCCAAGGCCACGATGTGCTGCGGCTGAACCATGTCGGCGACTGGGGTACCCAATTCGGTATGTTGATCACCTACCTGCGGGAAGTCTGCCCCCAAGCCCTCACCACCGCCGATGCGATTGATTTAGGCGATTTAGTCGCCTTTTACAAACAGGCCAAACAACGGTTTGATGCCGACGAGCAATTCCAAACCACCGCCCGCGAAGAAGTGGTGAAGTTGCAGGCCGGAGATGCCGAAAGCCGGACAGCGTGGCAATTGCTGTGTAACCAATCCCGCCGCGAGTTTCAGGTGATTTATGACCTGCTGGACATCCACCTGCAAGAACGGGGCGAGTCCTTCTACAATCCCCTCCTCAACAACGTCGTTAAGGATTTGACTGAGGCGGGGCTACTGGTCGAAGATGCCGGGGCGCAATGCGTCTTTGTCGAGGGCTTCACGAATAAAGATGGTGATCCGCTGCCGTTGATTGTCCAGAAAAGCGATGGCGGCTTCAACTATGCCACCACCGACCTCGCCGCTATTCGCTACCGCATCCAGCAGGATGGCGCAACCCGGATTATTTATGTCACCGATGCAGGGCAGGCAAATCACTTTGCCCAGGTGTTTGCCGTGGCGCGGCAAGCGGGATGGCTCACGGATGCTGTGGAGGTGGTGCATGTCCCCTTTGGCCTCGTGCAGGGGGAAGATGGCAAGAAGTTGAAAACTCGGTCTGGCGAGACAGTGCGGCTGCGGGATTTGTTGGATGAAGCAGTGGTGCGGGCACGGGCGGATTTGACCACCCGCTTGCAGGCGGAGGAACGGCAGGAAACGCCGGAGTTTAGCGATCGCGTCGCCCAAGCGATCGGGCTAGGAGCGGTGAAATACGCCGACCTCAGCCAAAACCGCACCAGCAACTACATCTTCAGCTTCGACAAAATGCTGGATCTGCGGGGCAACACCGCGCCCTACATGCTCTACGCCTACGCCCGTATCCAGGGCATCAGCCGCAAAGGGGGCATCGACTTCGACCACCTACCAGCGGATGCGCGGATTCTGTTGCAACACGAAACCGAACTCACCCTAGCCAAACATCTGCTGCAACTGGATGAAATCCTCAGCGAAGTAGAGCGGGATCTGTTACCCAATCGCCTTTGCCAATACCTGTTTGAACTCAGCCAAAAGTTCAATCAGTTCTACGACAAAGACCGGGGCTGCCCCGTCTTGCAAGCCGACGAACCCTTCCGTACCTCTCGCTTAGTGCTGTGCGACCTAACGGCTCGAACCCTGCAACTGGGACTATCGTTACTGGGGATTCAGGTGTTGCAACGGATGTAAGTAATCGGTGCGCCAGTTTCCTCTAGTGGCGGGTTGCCTGGTTGAACCAACAACGCAGCCATTCCTCATTTTTCACTCAGTTCAGCGTCCCTCTCCATGAAAATTGCCACCTGGAATGTCAACTCCATCCGATCGCGCCTAGAGCACGTCACCGCCTGGTTAACCGACAACCCAGTAGATGCCCTGTGTCTACAAGAAACCAAGGTCACGGATGGGGATTTTCCAAGCCAACCCTTGATCGATCAGGGGTATCACGTCGTCCTGTCGGGACAAAAATCCTATAACGGGGTGGCCATCCTCAGCCGTCGTCCCTTAGAGCAGGTCAGTATGGGGTTTGCGCCTTTGCTAGGGGATACAGTGGGCGATTTAGATGAGCAAAAACGGGTGATTACGGGTGTGTTGGATGGGGTGCGGATTTTGAATCTGTATGTGCCCAACGGTTCCAGTGTGGGCAGTGAAAAATACATCTACAAACTACGCTGGTTGAAGACGCTGCGGGATTATTTGCAGGTGTTGGTGAATGGCGATCCGGCAACGGTCATTTGTGGCGATTTCAACATTGCCCTAGAGGATTTGGACATCCATGA
Organism: uncultured bacterium; assembly: GCA_964550475.1. Classification (GTDB taxonomy): domain Bacteria; phylum Cyanobacteriota; class Cyanobacteriia; order CAIUCS01; family CAIUCS01; genus CAIUCS01. Next base: position 1,658 of record CAZJZR010000319.1, on the reverse strand, counting down.
TCCCACCTTGGCGGGGACGCACATCATGGCTTCGGAGGCCGAACGGGAAGCACTCCGGGCAGTGTTAGATGTGGGACTGGCGGATGTGTTTCGCAAGTTCACCCCCGAAGGCGGTCACTACAGTTGGTGGGACTATCGGGAAGGTTCCTTTCGTCGCAATCGCGGTTGGCGAATCGACCACCTCTATGCCACCCCCCCCTTATATGAGCGGGCGATCGCCTGCACCATTGATCCCGCCCCCCGCAAACTGGCTAAACCCAGCGACCATACGCCTGTGGTGTTGGAGTTGGGGGATGGGTGAGTGGTAATGGGTGAGTGGTAATGGTCTGGATCAGGGGTTCAGGACTGGCGGGACAATCACATCCCTGGGATCGCCCGTCCAGAGCCAATCACCTGCTGCACCAGGTTGGCCAATTGTTCGACGCTATCGGTGACAGCTAGCGATCGCATCTTCAGTCGCATGGCGGCCAACTGCTCCGGTGAGTTGAGCAAATGGGTCACTTTGGAGGAGAGCACATCGGGGGTTAACTCCGACTGTTGGAACATCAGAGCCGCGCCCGCTTCGGCGAAGATCTTGCCGTTGTAGGTTTGGTGATCTTCGGCGGCGAAGGGATAGGGGATCAGAATGGATGGCGTGCCCATCACCGCTAACTCGGTCAGGCTTCCGGCTCCAGCCCGACTGATGACCAGGGTGGCGCGTCCTAGCAGGCTGGCCATATCGTGATAAAACGGTTTGGCGAAATAGTGGGGATGCTGCAAACTGGTGGCATCGGGATCGCTGTCCCCAGTTAAATGGACAAGCCAAACCCCAGCCGCTAGCCAGGCGGGGGCACATTGCCGCACGAGGCGATTCACCGCCACTGCCCCCTGACTGCCACCCACCACCACAATCAGCGGTATATCAGCGGGGATCGGTAAGTCATCGTTCAAAACTCCAGTGATGTCTGGGGTGGTCTGCGCCTGCTGCAAAAACTGCGATCTCACCGGAGTGCCAACGGTGACATTGCGCGATCGCGGCAAATATTGCGCCGCCGCCCCAAATCCCAAGGCCACGGTGGTACACCACGGACTAAACCAGCGAGTCACCTTCCCTGGCAACGCATTCGACTCATGCAAAATCACAGGTAAGCCCAGGGAACGCGCCGCCAAAATCGCCGGAGCGGCAATGTAACCGCCTGTGGTCACTACCCCGTCAAACTGCCCCTGTTGCAACAGTTGACGCACCTGCCAAATGCTAGCCAGCAATTTGCCGATCACCTTCAACGTCCCCAAGCCCAACCGTTGCTGAAACCCTTCCACCGCAATCGTGTGCAACCGATACCGGGACGGCACCAACTGGGTTTCCAGGCGATCGGGTACGCCCAACCATTCAATTTGATACGGGCTGGCAGGGCTGGCGGTGAGGGATTCGGCTAGGGCGATCGCGGGAAATAGATGCCCCCCTGTGCCGCTAGCGGCCATTAACAGTCGCACGGATGTCCGAGATGCCATGAAGTGAGTTGAAGGAACGGTAAATCAACAAAAATTGTAACTGCCCAGGTGATTCCCTACTAATGCTGTCCCTCACCCTTTCTTGAATGCCCCTTGGGCTATACCCGCTCCCCAGGGCGTATCCAACAGTTGGGGGATACATCCGGGCGAATAGAATTCGCGGCTAT
>CAZJZR010000318.1:0-5161 GCA_964550475.1 uncultured bacterium | reverse complement strand
TAGCAATTCCCAGATTTATGAGGCACAGCCAAATCGCCCAAGACACTATTAGTTCCCAAGACACTATTAGTTAAGGGTTTGAGTGGAGCGGGCATAGCCCACTCCACCGCAAGTGGCTATATAGCGCAATTTCAACTTGATCAACAAGGGGTTAAGCTTCTTGTTTGTTCAGGACTGGTGCGTAACAGCTACTCAGTCAGTTACCATGCCCTAGAGCACCGGTCACCTAATCAAAAACGTTCAGGTGAACTATACAGCAAGAACGAAAAATCAAGGTTCAAGGGACTTTTTTTGACTGGCAATTGTTACATTCCCATTACATGACCGGTGCTCTAGCCCGGATTATGCACGACATCCTACGGTTTGCGGGATTTGTTGGTAAATTGTCATGAATCATGCAGGCTAACCCATGGCGATAGCGTATTGCGGGTAGTTGATTTTCACACTCGTTTATTTTCACGCTTATCCTTAACCATTAGTGGCGTTGCTGAATTTAGGGATGAACCAAGGGAGGAGCGTGAAAATAAAGTACCCATAGATTAAACACAATGCGTTACGGCTGAAGCCTAACGCATCCTACGCCAGGTATTTTATTTATTTGCACATCCCTAAGAGTTGGGCGCATCTATTGGTTGGGGGACTGGCGGTTGAAACCACGTCTACAGGAACTAAGTCCGCCTGCGCTGACTCTACAAGGCAGATTATTCTGTGGGTCAGAAACCTGCGTCGGCAGGTTTTGTTCTGGTAGCCGCGATTTCAATCGCCACTCCCACAATGGCAAAATGCGCCCCTAAGAGTTGGATGAATTGAAACGAAGTTTCAATTCATCCTGCTATTCAGCAACACCCCATTAGTTTGACTCGTAGCGATACAAATAGGTTTTCACCATATCGACTAATTGCTTAAACTGAACCGGTTTGGTCAGGTAATCATTGGCTCCGGCTTGCAAGCAACGATCCATATCCGTTGGCATGGCCAACGCGGTCAGGGCAATGATCGGCAAAGTTGTGAACCGGGCCTCGTTGCGAATTTGCTGAATGGCTTGTAACCCATCCAAACCGGGCATTTGGATATCCATCAAGACTAAATCCGGTTGGCATTGTTGGGTTAATTGCACCGCTTCTACACCATTACGAGCTAACACTACATTGTAATGATGACTTTCCAAATAATGCTGCACTGTAATGATGCTGGCTTCATTATCCTCTGCTAACAGGATTGTGGGAGTTTTGGTCGGTGCCTCTGGTGTCACAATCAAGGCGGTTTTGGGACTGCTGCGTGCATTGATATTAAACAAAGGAGTGAAGGCTTGGTAAAACGACTGCCGAGATATGGGTTTGACCAAGCAGTCCATGGCTCCTAATTCTAAACTGCGCGATCGCTCGTCCGACTCAGCGATCATAATCACACGGATATCTTGCGTCCGGGGATTGGCTTTTAACTGCATTAAGACATTCAACCCAGACTCATCAGGTAAGCAGCTATCCAAAAAAATCACGTCCGGATGGCTTTCAACCGCAATTTCCACAGATCCCGTCGCCACAGGATGCAGCACACTCAGCACGCCAAACTCGGACAGATACCGCTTAATTTTTTTCGCGACAATCCCTACATCCTTGCCGACAGCGGTATGATAGACCACCGGATTAATCAGCGGCTGTTCGGTTGGCACAGGAAACTGCGTTGACGAATTCCACGGTGGATCAGCGTCCACCGCAGCGGCAGGTTGCCGTGGACGATGAATCGACGGCGCATCAATTGGCAGCAGCTCAGCCTCCACTGGCGGCGTTGGGGGATGCCATGGTAACCGCACTGTAAAGCAACTCCCCTGACCCAGAGTGCTTTCTAACTGAATCGAACCGCCATGTAAGTTGACCAATCGCTTGACGATCGACAAACCCAATCCAGTACCTTCATACTTGCGAGCCAGGGAGGTATCGACTTGGGTAAAGGGTTGAAAAATTTCCTCAAATTGATCCGCCGCAATGCCGATGCCCGTGTCTTTTACCGCCAGTTCCACCATTTGTTGGTCGATATTCATCCGCGCTTGCAAACACACCTGCCCGCCGCTGGGTGTAAATTTGACCGCATTGGTCAACAAATTAATCAATACCTGACTGAGGCGACGTTCATCTGCTTCGATGTCAGGGATGGTTGTCTCCACTTGCGAGATTAAATAAATTTCTTTTTGGCGAGCCGATTGTTTGACAAAATCCAAACTGGATTGACAGAGTTGGCAAATAGACACAGAAGACATTTCCAAGTCCATCTTGCCGGATTCGATTTTCGACAAATCCAAGATGTCGTTAATCAACCGCAGCAGATGTTCACCACTGTTGGAGATGGTTTCCACAAAGGTGCGCTGCCGTTCATTTAAGCGGCCAAAGGCTTCCTCCAGCAACACTTCCGACAAACCCAAAATGGAATTGAGCGGCGTGCGTAACTCATGGCTCATGGTGGCGAGGAATTCGTCTTTTAACCGAGCGGCTCTGGCCAGTTCAGCATTGGCTAAACTCATGCGTTCGGTGCTATGGCGTAACTGGGCTTCGGCTTCCTTCAGGGTGGTGATGTCCCGTCCCACCATTTGAATTTCGGTGACCTTGCCCCGATCGTCAAATAATATCCGGCTACTCCATTGTGTCCAGCGGATGGCATTGTCTACCACTACTTGGATTTCGATCGTGGTGGTAGGGTTGTCGGCTCCAAGGGCTTGCAAGGCTTGGCGGACTTGGGGGCGATCGCTCTCCAGAATCACCGATTCATAACTTTGTCCCAACACCTGTTCCAGGGGTAAGCCAAAGTAGCGGCAATAGGCACTGTTGGCAAACTGCACCGTGGTATCGGGCAAACAGCGCAAAATTAAGTCGGTTTGATCTTCCACAATGGCACGATACCGCGCCTCACTTTCTTGTTCCAGTTGGCCATAGGCACGCGATTGTTGCAGGGCAATCCCCAAATGAACCGCTAAATTTTGCAGCAGTTCCACCTCACTCTTTTGCCAAGGGCGGGGACCAGCACAATGATGGGCAATCAGTAACCCCCATAGCTCCCCCTCCCGCAGAATCGGCACCACCAAATTGGCATACACCTGCAATCCAGCTAGCAGTTCCACATAACAGTGAGCTAGACTCCCATCCCGAATGTTAGGTTTGGCCATAATCCGACCATCCCGATACTGCTTGGCGTGGCTATCGCCAAAACAAGGATCATGGATCACCTCTGATAAAATGTTGCGCCAGGGCGATTCCACTGACTCCGCCACAACCGTGCCATTGCCATCGGCGTGCATTTGAAAAATGATCACCCGATCGGTTTGCAAAAATTGCCGCACTTCTGTCACCGCCGTTTGCAAAATCACGGGGAGATCCAACGATTGGTGAATTTGCTGGCTAATATGATGGGTGAGGCGTTCCCGGGCGATTTGTTGTTGCAGTTGGATTTGCAGTTGGACGGTGTTGATGGTGCGACTCACCGCCAATCGCAAACTTTCTGGGGTAATAGCTCCCTTAACCAAGTAGTCCTGTGCGCCGATTTGAATGGACTGGAGGGCGATCGCTTCACTGCCTTGCCCAGTAATCATGACAACGGGTAAACACACCGATGCATGGGCAGTCGCCAGATTAGATCCGGCAGTTAGCTTGGGGGAAGCAACCACCGCATAGGTGGTGTGAGGAATAAACTGAAGCAAAAAATCGTCGAGAAACTCCAGTCCATCCATATCGGGCAAACAATAGTCCAACAGGATAATGTCGGGGCGATGTTGTTGCCACAACGCTAACCCTTCTTCCCCCAGTTCCGCCTCCCAGATGATGTAATGCCATGCCGTTTCCTGACACAAATAACGACGATAGAGCGCACGATCCTCAGCAGAATCATCAATGATTAGAACAGTACGGGAGGGCGGGGTTATGGGCATAGGGCATACTATCGGGCAAGACAACAACCACGGCTAACCAAGGCATTAAGAACAATCCAACGTATCACGGGTTTGGCGACCCGTCACCGGATTTGTCCCTGTAGCGATGCTACACAGTAAGTTTTGTGAGTCCTGGCGCAACAACACATCGGTAAAATCTGCCCCCTCAATGATGGCTCCATCAAATTTGGCATTAAAAGCCGACGCACTTTCCAGAATGGCGTTGGTTAAGTTTGCCCGTTGGAAACGAACCGTATCCAGGACCGCATTGCGGAAGTTCGCCCCTTCTAAGTTCGTGTCTCGCAAATCAGCTCCAAACAAATCGACGGATTCCAAGTTGGCGTGACTTAAGTTGCTATACCGCAGTTTAGACCGAACAAAACTAGAATCAGTTAAATCTTGGCCAGCAAAATCAGACCCATTTAAGAAATTACTGTTATAGTCCTCTGCCCATGCGGGTAGCGGTTGCCCAACCGCGCAACCCATGATCAGAATTAAACTCAACAGTACACCGCTAATCCACCGCTGTAACATTTTTCGCATTTGATATTTGACGTTTTCCATTTTCCCGCTGCAAGGTTTCCGTTGCTATAACCAAGGTAAACGAATATAGCCGTTTGCGGCGGTGTGGGCATAGCCCACACCACTCAATTCTTTACCCAATGGCAGTTTCAATTTATCGACCGCTCCTCATAAATATGAGACACGCTATACTGACTGGCGTGAATCCAGATGAGTACCCTATTCACCATGATCCTAAAAAATGTGATCCTGAAAAATGTAACTATTCAGGTGTAACCGTTCACTCCTCGTCAGGGGAGTGAACGGTTACGAGCAAATATGATTATCCTCAATCCGATCGTCATACAGAAACTTTCATAATTACGCAGATCGGGAGGGCTGGATTAATCAAGGGCTTAAGCCCCTTTTCAGTCCCTCTGAAATATGAAAGTCTGTCAAGACAACGGGGAACTGTTTAAACCTGCTGCTCCCTGCTTGCAGGTGACATAAACGTGACATAAAAAATCAGGTGATTAACACGCAATCGTTAACCACCTGAAAGGGTGTTTTAAGACGTGATTTTTCCTGGTCAGAGGTAACCGTTCACTCCCTCTTGGAGGCTACCGTGTATACACAAATCTGTTTGTGCATAGAGTCCCATTCCTGCCCCCCTCTAACTCCCCCTTGGAAAGCTTGTCATTACCAACATCTTCCCCTCATCCCCCAACCCCTTCTCCCAAGTAG
>CAZJZR010000317.1:0-5166 GCA_964550475.1 uncultured bacterium | reverse complement strand
ATTGTGATCCAGCCTATTTAACGGACTTTTATCCCGCCCGCCATCAAGTCGCCACCGCATGGCTGCGCTTACCGATATCCCAACTGCAACGCGCCTATCGTGGCACCCTCGGCCAAATCCATCGCCTCCTGGTCAACACCATCGTCCCCGATCGCACCGCAGCCGATCGGCAGTTGATCCAGACCTGCTTGGATGCGATCGCCCAACCCTCAGCCGACTCCCCCTCCACCATCGCCCAGTTATTGGCCTTGATGGCCTACCTCAGGGGCTACGAATTGCCGTTGTCCATATCAACAGCCTTGCCGGAACACCTTCCCCCTTGGTTGCTACCGGATTATTGGCAGTTTTTATTCCAACCTCCGGGTTGTTTCTGGCATCTGGGCGATGGGGAACGGTATCACGCCCATCTGAGCCAATGGACAAATTTAATTCATCAACACCTGTGTGGCGATCTCGACCCAATGACGGCGGAACGCGATCGCTGGCAAACGGCGGCGTTTACACTAACGCAAACGGCAGATTTTATGCCGCTTTACTTTGCCCAGCAGAGTCATCCACAACCGTGGGTGCAACGGGCACAACTGATTGAACAGATTTTGACTGAGGCAGGGCATCCACTGAATTGGACATTTCCTGAACCAGCGGGCGATCGCCCCCCTCTACGGATGGGAATTTTGGCCGGAAATTTTAATCCGCGTGCCGAAACCTTTATTACCTTGCCGATGTACCAGCATCGCGATCGCAACCAACTTCAGGTGATTCTGTACTCCTTAGACCCCTACGATCACCCCCTAGCGCAACACTGTGTCCAGTTGGCCGATGCTGCCGTAGAACTATCCCACGACCTGGCGACTAGCGTTGCCCAAATCCGCCAGGATCAACTCGATTTGCTGTTCATCGTGCCCAACGTGACGGCGCGGATGCACCAAATTGTCTTATTGTCCTGCCATCGGTTAGCACGGGTGCAACTGATGGGGATGAACTTCCCCGTCACCTCTGGCATGACCCACACCGATTATTATCTGTCTAGTCAATTGGGCAACCCCAACTGGGATATCCAACGGCACTACGCCGAGCAGGTGCTCCAATTACCGGGCGCGGCTCAATGTTTTGACTTTGCCACCGAAGGGGAACTGGCCGCAACAGTGACCGGAGACCGGACTGAATTTGCGATCGCCGCTGATACGGTCGTCTTTCTGTCTGGAGCCAACTTTTATAAAATTACGCCGGAACTGGAAGCAACCTGGGCTGAAATCATTGCGGCAGTGCCCAATTCCGTACTTGTTCTCTATCCGTTTAATCCCAACTGGAGCGGGTACTATCCCCGCGCCACCTTTATCAATCGCTTAACGACCTGTTTTGCCTGTGCTGGATTGGATTCCAGTCGATTTCGTGTCTTACCGCCAGCCATTAGTCGTGCCGATGTGTTGCGGTATGTGCAACTAGCGGATGTCTATTTGGATGCCTACCCTTTTTCTGGCATGACCTCACTGATTGATCCGCTGGAATTGGGGATTCCCCCAGTGGTGATGGAATTGGATACCCCCGTTTCGCTGGCACGGGGAGCGGCGTTTCTGCGCGAGTTAGACCTGCCTGACTTAATTGTGAACAGTGAAGCTGATTACGTGCAGTTGGCGATCGCCCTCGGCACCGCTCCAACCCTGAGACAACAGTTCAGCGATCGCATCAACCAAGGAATGGCGCGATCGCCCAGTTTTGTTAATAGTGAACGGTATGCCGATCACGTCATGCCCTTGTTGGAACAGTTAGTTGAGCAACATCCGCTGCGCTCCATTCTGCAAGCATTACGAGGTCGTGTACAGAATCTCATTGCCTTTCCCGATTGGCAACAACCAGAGGATGATTTATTCTGCCAATTGGTCGAGTTATTCCAATTTATTTTGACTCAATCTGACCTAGACCAAACCACAGTCTTGATTGAAACAACCGGATTAGATGCAAATACAATTGAAGAAATTTTTTCTAGTATCTTGATGCATTTAGCCTTAGAGACAGGGCTAGATGTTGAAAGTGATTGCGCCGCAATCCTGCCCGTCGGCAACCTCAGTGCAACCCAATGGCAAACGGTGCGACCCTATCTGACTGGATGGATTCCATTGCCCACCAATGGAGCAGGAGCTGCGATCGCCGATGGATTACCGCCCCAATCAATTGAAATCAATTAACCGAGTTTTCTAATTCCTCACGATCTACTTTTTCCCAACAGGTAACCAATATGTTTACGGCTGATATGTCCACTGCTGAATTCAGTTTAGAGATCTATCAAACGTATTTGGCAGATCGAGGCATAGACATATCCCCAGAGCTGAACACGCAACTCCAACAGATCGTCCAAGCTTGTAATTGGGATGAACCACAATCCGGTTTGGATTGCAATAATATCGCTGTCATCGCATTGATTGAAGCAGAATATGCCGAGGATGATGCAACTAGAAGTCTATACTTTGATACGGCAAGAGAGGCTTTTAGCAAGGGAATGGAATTAGATGATTTTCCTCTGTGCAAATGCCACTCAGCCTTATTGGATGCTCTGTCTGGTGAGTTGAAAAAAACTGTACAGATGGTAGTTCATAGATTGCTGTGCTTCGCACATTTAGCTTATGTACAAGATTTATCCCCCCCTGGTCTGATTTATCTACCATTATGTTCATCTAATCCATTATCAGTTACAGATCAACTGCTCCTGAATCTTCTATTCATGCGGAGTTGTTATCATCAAAGCATTGTGCTTTTGACTGAGGTATTAAATCTAGCTCAGCCAATTTTTTATAACGAATCCGGTTTGAGACTACTGACCTTACAACATCAGATTTCTCCGGGTTTGGTTGTTAACCTGTTCAAATTAGCGATTAGTAACTTAATTCAAAATAGATTTGAGGGGATATTTTATCTACACCAAATCCATCAAGTTCTCCCCAATAGTCCTCCTGTCCTCCAAGCACTTTTTCTGGCGTATAAAGATATCCAGTTATTCAATATGTCGGAGGCTTTTTCCCAGCAAGCTCGTCATCATGTAGCGCAATTGCCTCAATCACAGCAAGATCCGTTGATCTCTGAATTTAATCCTGTAGCTTGGTTATGGACGGATCTAGAGGTGGATAGTCCATATACTTATCTCCAATTTGATGGCATCACTATTACAGTTGAAGCCAGTTTACGCAGTATTGTTACGAGTGTTTTGTTGGCGCAGGGTGACTGGTTTGAGTATGAGATGGAATTTTGGCGCGATCGCGTCCAACCCGGCATGACGGTGATTGATGTGGGAGCGAATGTGGGGGTTTATACCTTTAGTGCGGCCAAACGAGTTGGAGCCACTGGGCGAGTGTTAGCGGTAGAACCCTTTTCGGGCTGTGTGCAATGTTTAACGGAAAGCTGCCGCATCAATCAATTTGATTGGGTGACCGTGTGTGCAGGCGCGGCCAGCGATCGCAACGGTCAACTCAAACTAGCCCTCAACCGTTCCAGTGAATTGAATGAGGTGTTGACAGATGAGAGCGTTACAGGTGATCAACCTGTTGAAACCGTTGCCAGTTTTACCCTCGATAGTCTGGCCACGCAGCATGGCTTAGACCGCTTGGATCTACTCAAAATTGATGCAGAAGGGCATGAATTACAGGTTTTGCAGGGTAGTACAGCGATTCTCCAGCAATTCTGCCCCATCATTATTTACGAAAATCGTTCCACAGAGAATAAAGATAATCAACCCGTGGCGGAATTTTTGCTGCAACAGGGGTATGAGTTGTTTTGGTACAAACCATTTTTGAAGCAACTGGTTCCCGTTGATCCTAGCCATGGATTATCGAATCAACTGAACATTATTGCCATGCCGCGCGATCGCGCCCCCTAGGGCAACCAGAGAAGCAACGGCATTGCTCACCAGAGTGCTGTGGGTTAATGGGCAAAATAATCGACCACGGCTTGGGCGATCGCGACTTCCCCATTGGTGGCGAGACGATGGCTGGTGGTGGGAGATCGCAGGGGGTGGCGCAGAAACTCCCAGGGACTGTCGAAAAACTCGGCTGGGGAGAGGATTTGGTGGGGGGCGTGTTGCTGCAATCCCTCCAATAACAGCGGCGATTCGGCAAAATCTTCGCGGGTGAGAGTGACCAGCGGCACTCCGACGCGACACGCCTCCGCAAAGGTGCCATAACCCGGCTTGGACACCACCCGACCACAGAGCGGCATCACATCCACTGGACGGATCGCCTGACCGGAAAGCTTGATCAAATTGGGCAGGTTGGGGGCTTGGACATCGAAACTGATGAATTGCCAGTCGGGGAAGGCGGCCAGGTTTTCGTAGGGAATCCGCTGCAAACTCAAGCCGCCAAAGGTGAGCAGTACAGTTTTCTCTACGGGGGCGGTGAGGGGATGGCCGCGATCGCCCAACAGTTGCCGCAGTTCCTCCGGACTGTAACGCGGTGTCCCCCCGGTTAACCCCACATCTTCGATCTGGGGAAACGCCGCCATCGGTTCATGGAACGGCAGGCGAAACAGGCGATCGCACTGGCCAAAACACTTGCCAATCCAATCGGCGACTGCCGCAAACTCACCGCCCCAGGGTCGATAAATGAAATCCCAACCAAAATTGCTGGTCATCCAACAGGGAATCCCGGCGGCGTGGGCGATCGGAGCCGCTAGGGGGGGAATATCCGCCAGCACCAACCCTACCCGATTTTGCCGAATAAAGGTCACCTCTCCGGCAATGATCTGCCGTGCCTGCTGCTGGATCTGCTGTAACTTCTCCAGCGTCGCCGCCTTATCCATCGTCAAACTGTCCGCCTGGATCACCCCCACATCAAACGCCCGTGGCCGATGGATAAACTCACCGGGAATGTACGCCTCCAACAACCACCGGGGGGCTGTCGTCACCAACACCAACAAAATCTCTGGGTTTAATTGCTGAATTGCCGCCGCCACCGACGCGGCACGGGTGGCATGGCCAAACCCATGGTTTGTAATGGCAAAATACAGCACAGGGCGAGAGGTGGTCATGGATATTGGGGTGAAGGACAGGGTTGGGACAGAGACCGCTGATTGACGGGATTGATAATTACGTCGATCAGTTCAGAATTTCAATCAGAACCGTAATGCATTAAGACACCGTTCCAGTTGTAACCGTTCATATCCTCCTATAGGAAAAGTCTT
>CAZJZR010000316.1:0-5170 GCA_964550475.1 uncultured bacterium | reverse complement strand
GTACTTCGCAAAGCAGTCAGATAAATCGGTTGACAGGTAAATAGGTTGACAGGATGTGGAAAACTACTGCCTATCTGTCCATATTGAACTATGTCAAACCTTGAGCAAATTGAAGCCGCAATTCGTTCTTAGAGGCATTTGCTCAAGACGAGATCGCTGAGTGTGAAGCAGGGCATTGTCGAGAAACCTGATGCACTAGAAAACGCGATAATCTCGATGACTGGCACCCCGTACAGAACACTCTGCCCTATGACGCGCAGCCTCGCAAAACGCTTCACGTTGGCGGAATATCAACATCTAGCCGATTTGGGACTGTGGGCAGATGCAGAGCGGGTGGAGTTGATTCGGGGAGAAATTTTTCAGAGGACGGCCAAGGGAACGCCCCACTCGGTTTGTGCCACTCGCTTGAATCGAGAATTGCCCAAGTTGATCGGCGATCGCGCAACGTGCCGCAGTCAAGAGCCGATGATCATTCCACCGCATAGTGCTCCAGAACCGGATTATGCGATCGCCCAAAACCGTGACGATGATTACTTGGCGGCGCACCCAACCCCTGCGGAACTACTGCTGGTGATTGAAATTGCCGACTCGTCCCTGGATTACGATCAAGATGTGAAGCTGAAACTCTATGCCGAAGCTGGGATTCAGCACTACTGGATTTTCAACTTGGTAGAACGGGTGCTTGAGGTTTATAGCCAACCGTATCAAAAACCCCAAGGCGATTTTGGCTATCGCCATACCAGCATTCTCTTACCCAATGAGGCGATCGCACTGCCCCAGTTTGCGGGGCGATCGCTGAATCTCGCCAAAGTTTTTCCAGATGGATAACCAATTGTAGGTTGGGTGGAGCGGCAGCGATACCCAACATTAGATATAGCAATTCCCAGATTTATGAGGCACAGTCAAATCGCCCAAGACACTATTAGTTAAGGGTTTGAGTGGAGCGGGCATAGCCCACTCCACCGCAAGCGGCTATACCCAACATAAAATATTGCCGCAAAACCGTAACTACCCAGGTACCTACTTAAGGACGCGGGAACCGCGCCCCTACAGACCGCACATAAGATGACCCTGTAGATGTTGGGTACCCCAACCCTGATGGATCAAACAATTCAGCGGTGATCTACCTAGGCAGTTACGCAAAACCTATTAATGTTGGGGTTCGCCTTGCTTGTATGCCCCTAGGGCTATAGGCTCTACCCAACCGACGATTAAACCGACGATTAAATTATTGCCATCTTATTGCCATCGCGACGATTCCCCGTCACCATTCACATCCCCCAGGGAAAAAGTGTTGCGGGCTGTGGCCGCTTGTTCCTCCCCTAACGGGGGGTGAACGGTTACGATTCCCCAGCTTTTCGGTTACATCAGTTATAGTTTTGTACATGAATTCCCAGCCATCGGGCATTTGGGAAGCGTCACACAGCACGTTAAGTTCCTGAGCAACGATCGCAACCCCTGTGGCGGCCTTGCGCTGTTTTGTGTGTTCGATGCCCGTCGAGTCTGAAACCTGTTCCCAACAGGGGGTTTTGCACCCAAAAATTAAGCTTTAACCTAATCAATCCTTAAACTAGGTTGTTCATGCCCCAAGAACCAAGCATTCAACAACAACTTAAGGCGGCTCAGGCGCAGATTCAACAGTTATCCCAAGAGTTAGCGGTTGCGCGTAAGGCGAATCAACAGCTTGAGGCACAACGGCAAACCCACCTAGAGCAGCAGCAACGCCTTGCCCAATTGGCGATCCAAGCCGATCGCGCCCTGCTGCTACGGACGATTACCCAACGGATTCGCCAATCCTTAGATCTGGACAGCGTGCTGAATACGGCAGTGGCGGAAGTGCGGCAATTCCTAAAGGGCGATCGCGTCGTGGTGTATCGGTTTCTGCCCGATTGGAGCGGCGAGTTTGTGGCCGAATCTGTGGATGAACAGTGGGTTAAGCTGATTGCTCCTGGGGTGCATCCCGTCTTGACTGATACCTGTCTCCAGGAAAACCAGGGCAGTCGGTTTCAGAACCAAGAAACCATGGTGGTTGCCGATATCTATCAAGCGGGCTTACAACCCTGTCATATTGAACTGCTGGCACAATTCCAAGCTAAAGCCTTCGTGATTGTGCCGCTGTTTTCTGGAGCACACCTCTGGGGATTGCTGGCGATTTACCAAAACAGCAGCCCCCGCCCTTGGCTGGACTGGGAAATTGACCTGTTGCAAGATGTCGCCAGTCAAATGAGCATCGCCATTCAGCAAGCCAGTTTGTATGAACAGGTGCAGGCGGAGTTGCACGAGCGGCAACAGGCCGAGGCGGCGTTGCGATCGCAAAGAACCTTCATTAATCAAGCCATCCAGACCAACCCTGACCTATTTGTCTATTTATTGGATGTGCCCAGCGGCACCCCCCGATTTATCAGCCAAACCGTTGCCGATCACTTGGGTTACAGCAGCACCGAAATGCAGGCGATGGGAGCCGATTTTCTGCGGACGCTGATGCATCCGCAGGATCAACTGCGATTCCCAGATCATCTCTATCGCTTGCATCACAGCCAGCCGGGACAGATTGTGGAACTGGAATATCGGATGCGCCATCGCTATGGGGAGTGGCGGTGGTTTTGCAGCCGCGATCAGGTGTACACGCGCAATGAGCAAGGGCAAGTGCAACAGATTTTGGGGTCTGCCCTGGATATTACCGATCGCAAAACGGCTCAAGCCAACCTACAAGTTTCCGAAGGGCGATTTGCCGCGCTTGCCAACCTAATCCCCGATCTGCTGTGGGAAAGTGAACCCGACGGCTCAACCATTTGGTGTAACCAACGCTGGCTAGACTACACCGGGCAAACCCAGGCGCAGGCGATCGCTTGGGGCTGGGTAGAGGCCATCCATCCTAGCGAACTGGCGGTTTCGACCCGTCGTTACCAAGCCGCGATCGCAACTGGACAATCCCTGCGGATGGAATGCCGCATCCGTAGCCAGGGAGGACAGTACCACTGGTTTATGATCAACGTCGTGCCGTTGAAAAATGATCGGGGTCAGGTCAGCAAGATCTACGCTTCCGCCACCGACATTCACGAACAACGCACCGCCATGGAAGCGTTACGGGAGTCTGAGCAACGCTTCCGCACCCTAGCAGACACCGCCCCCGCCCTGATCTGGTTTGATAATGCCCCAGGCCACAATCAATTCGTTAACCAACATTATGTGGACTTCACCGGCAAGAGTGCAGATCAGCTTCACGGTGAAGGCCGACTGCAACTGATTCATCCAGATGATGTTGACGCTCACCTCACCGAGTTGTTAGCAGCCATCCGTGAGCAACGTGGCTGTCATCACCGTTGCCGCATTCGTCGCCATGATGGGGTGTGGCGGTGGCACGATACCTATGCCCGTCCGCTGTTCAGTACGGAGGGTGTGTATCTGGGTCATGTGGGCGTGACGATTGACAACACGGAGGCGATCGCTGCCGAACTGGCCTTGCGGGACTCGGAAGCAAAATGCCGCACCGCGTTTGAAGCCATTGATGAAGGCGTTTGCCTGTTTGAGCGGTTGCCCCTCCGTCCCGATGGTCGGCGCGACTACCGCTACGTTGCCATGAATCCGGCAATGCAGGCCATGTTCGGCATTCCCGATCTGAGCGGCCAGTCCATGCGCGACACTTTCGCCGACGAGGTGGAGGACTGGTACGACGATTACGATCGCGTACTAGAGACTGGAACCGCGATCCGTTTGGAGCGTGAGTTAGCAGTTCAAGGCATGGTACTGGAGATGTTTGTCACCCGGATCGAATATCAATCTAAACCGCATCTGCTGACGGTGATGAAAGATGTAACCGCCCGCAAACGCCGCGAAGCCCATGCAGCCTTCTTCGCTGAACTGACTGACGACTTCTCTCGCCTGTCCACGGCTGATCAAATCATGCAGGCGGTGGGAGCAAAAGTGGGCGCACATCTGCATATCACCAATTGCCTGTTTGCCGAAATTAACGAAGCCTTGGATCAAGCGATTGTTACTGATACTTGGCATACGGCAGATACCCCCGACATAACTGGGGTGTATCGGCTCTCCGGCTTTATCACCGAAGAGTTTCGCCAAGCGGCACGAGCGGGCAAACCCATCATCATCCACGACAGCCAGACCGATCCCCGTGTGGATCGCGATCGCTATGCCGCCCTCCAGATCCATGCCCAGGTTACCGTGCCGTTCCATCGCCACGGGGAATGGAAATACCTGTTCACGGTGGATAATGCGGTTGCCCGTCAATGGCGCGATGACGAAATTGAACTGATCTGTGAAGTGACCAGTCGTACCTTCGTGCGTTTGGAACGCGCCTACGCCGAAGCCGCCCTCCGCCAGAGTGAAGAAGAATTGCGCTTGTTTATTACCGCCAGTTCCGATGTGGTCTACCGCATGAGTGCCGATTGGCAGGAACTACACCAACTGAGTAGCCAAGATTTTTTGGTGAACAGTGAGAATTCACACTCGTCCTGGATTGAAACCTACATTCCCCCGGCAGACCAGCCCAGGCTATGGGCAGCCATTCAGCAGGCGATCGCCACCAAAAGCCTGTTTGAGCTAGAGCATTCGGTGATTCAATCCGATGGCAAGCTGGGTTGGGTCTTGTCCCGTGCCGTGCCCATGCTGAATCAGCAGGGAGAGATTGTGGAATGGTTTGGCACCGCCAGTGATATTAGCGATCGCAAAGCCGCCGAAGCCGAACTCCGTCGCACCAATGCCGAACTGGAACGCGCCACCCGCCTCAAAGACGAATTTCTGGCCAACATGAGCCACGAACTCCGCACCCCGCTCAACGCCATCCTCGGCATGACCGAAGCCTTGCAGGATGCGGATGTCTTTGGCTCGATCAACGCCGCACAACTGAAGGCACTCCAGACCATCGAAAAAAGTGGCAATCACCTGCTCACCCTGATCAACAAAATTCTGGATCTGGCCAAAATTGAATCCGGCACAGTCACCTTAGACTGTAGCGACGTGGCCGTTCAACCGTTGTGTACCTCCAGTCTCGGCTTCGTTAAGCAACAAGCCCTCAAGAAGCGCATCCAGTTAGCCCAACAGATTCAGCCCGATCTCCCCGCCATCTTTGCGGATGAAACTCAGATGCGGCAAGTATTGGTCAACCTGCTCACCAATGCTGTCAAGTTCACCCCAGAGGGCGGCACCGTCA
>CAZJZR010000315.1:0-5195 GCA_964550475.1 uncultured bacterium | reverse complement strand
TGCAAACGCGGCTGGTGGATGTGGCCGGGAATGTGCAGTTGAATGTGCTGGAGCAAATTAACCCGTCGCAGTTTTTGGGGATTGAGCTAAACCCACGGGCGGCAGCGATCGCCGAACTGGTGATCTGGATTGGTTATTTGCAGTGGTATTTCAAACGCTATGGCAATGCGGAACCACCGGAACCGGTGTTACAGGCGTTTGGCAATATTGAATGCCGGGATGCGGTGTTGGCCTATGACGGCAAGGAACCGGATGTAGACCCGAAGACGGGACAGGTACGGACGCGCTGGGGTGGGCGGCTGATGCGGCATCCGGTGACGGGGGAGGAGGTGCCCGATCCGAGTGATCAGGTGATGATTTACAAGTATGTGAATCCGCGTCCAGCGGAGTGGCCAGCGGCGGATTATGTGGTGTCGAATCCCCCGTTTATTGGGAATTACCGGATGCGAGAAGCTCTCGGTGATGGATATGCAGAATCATTGAGGCAGATTTATGAAAATGTTTCAGACACGGCTGATTACGTAATGTATTGGTGGAATAAAGCTGCTGATTTAACCAGATTGAATCATATTAATAGATTTGGCTTGATTACCACAAATAGTATATGGAGAGTCTTTCAGAGGAAGACTATAGATCATCATTTGACAGGGAAAAAACCTCTTAGGATTGTTTTTGCTATCCCTGATCATCCTTGGATGGATGATGGTGCTGCTGTCAGAATAGCCATGACTGCTGCTGAATCAGATGAATTAAGAGCTTTTAAGCCTTCCCAATTAGGAATTCTCATAGAAGAACAGGATCAAGATAATCTAACACCAGAAGATAAAGCTGATGCTATCAAGATTAAATATAATAAAGTTGGGAAAATATTTAGTAACCTCAAGGCTGGTGTAGACACCACAAATACTAATGTTCTTTTAGGCAATCAGGGACTCTGCCATAGAGGAGTTAAGCTTCATGGGAAAGGTTTTTGCTTAACCTCAAAAGAAGCCGACTTAATTGAACCACAAGTCATTTTTGATTACTCAAACGGTAGAGATTTACTACACAATTCAAGACATTCAAAGGTAATAGATCTGTTTGGCCTAAAGGAACAAGAAGTTGCCAAAAAGTATCCTAAAGCTTATCAATGGGTCTATGAAAGGGTGAAGCCAGAAAGAGATCAAAATAATCGTGCAGTTTATCGTGAAAATTGGTGGATATTTGGAGAAGCTCGTCCAGTCTTTAGGAAATCCATACAGAGTTTAACAAGATATTTGGCAACTGTTGAAACAGCAAAGCATAGAATTTTCTTCTTTTTGGAGAGCAGTGTAATTCCTGATAATAGCTTGGTAGTCATCAGCATTGATGATCCATATTTTCAAGGCATTTTATCTAGTAAGATTCATACTCATTGGGCAAATTCTACTGGTGGAACTTTAGAAGATAGACCTGTTTATACCAAAACGCATTGTTTTGATCGTTTCCCTTTCCCCGATCCCACCCCAGAACAAAAACAGAAAATTCGCGAGTTGGGGGAACGGTTGGATGCCCACCGCAAGCAGGTGCAAGCCGCCCATCCCGACATCACGATCACCGGGATGTATAACCTGCTGGAAAAACTGCGGGCGGGGGAACCGTTCACTGATGCTGACCGGGAGTACAACAACCGCGCCTTGGTTTCCACGCTGAAGCAAATCCACGATGAGTTAGATGTAGCGGTGCTGGAGGCGTATGGGTGGAGTGATTTGGTGCCGCTGTTAGCCCCTCATCCCCTAGCCCCTTCTCCCACAAGGGGAGAAGGGGGACAGGAGGGATCGATGCTCCCCTCGCCCTACTTGGGAGAGGGGCAGGGGGTGAGGGCAAACCTCGACGAGATCATTTTGGAGCGGTTGGTGGCTCTGAATGCCGAACGTGCCGCCGAGGAGCGCAACGGCTTGATCCGGTGGTTGCGACCGGAGTATCAGGCACCCGACCAAGTGCAACCCGTACAGGTGGCGATCGCGGGTCTGGAGACGGAAGACGTGGAGGCGATCGCTGAACCCGTCGAGCAACGCAAATGGCCGACCCAGCCCAAAGAACAACTCGCCGCCATCCGCGACCTGCTCCGTACCAGTCCCGGTGAATGGACTGTTGCCCAGATTGCCGCCCAATTCACCGGAAAAGCCACCAAGAAAAAACTCGATGCCATTACCGAAAATCTAGAACGGTTGGAATGGTTCGGCCTCGTCATCGCCATCACCCGCGACGGCATCCCCCACTGGCACTACGCCGAATCCGCCCAGGTGGCGTAACCTCAATAATTCACGACAATTTACCGAAAATCCCAGCAGACTGTATGGGTTCCGTGGTTTTGCTTTGAAGCACTTTTTTCTTGATTTTCCAATGGTTTCAGCTATTCAGCTATGCTTTGCATGATTTGCTTTGAAGCATTTCTAAGCCCAGAAGGGTAAATAACGGGCATACCGAGTAGATTCAGAATCAGAGGTATCTGATTTGATCAGCCCAGCATCTTTTGTTGCCCGAATGATATTAGAAACTGCTCCGGTTTGATTAGCACCCAGGCGAAACCTTTCTCGGAGAGTTTGATTAGACATTAGTCGATTGCTAACATAGAGCAGACAGCAATGCTGATAGCACGCCCGAATCCGATCCGCCTTGCTCATATCAGCGAAATTTTGATGAGCAAAGAGTATTGCTGTTGTACGAGTTTCGCTAACTCGAAAATCTGGAGCTGGCAGTTGAAATACCTCCGCTGCATTGATGACTTTGTCAATACCGCTACCTTTTTCTTCACAGACACCAAAACGTCTCATAATATCTGCGAGTTGTTCATTACGTGAACGATATTCATCAATAAAACGCTCAACTTGAATGGGAGGAATCCCTGGATTAGAAACCTCAACCCGATCACTGTACAGTTCAATCATGACTGAGGTTCCTGTAGCCAAAAAGTCTTGATGGATCAAAGCATTGGCGATCAATTCTCGTAACGCTTGCCTAGGAAACATTTTCACTTCTTCCCGCACAATCTCCTCGACAAATCGGTTCTGGGGTGCAGTTCTGTGAACAAAGTCAACCAATCCCTCAAACCCAACTGCATACCCACGCTGTCCAACAATTTCGTCACGAGTGTTGAGTTTGTTGATACCCTCATAAATGACAACGCGAGGAGCCTTACGAGCTAATGCTGGGGAGAAAGCATCAAGCTTTCTAGCGAGTAAGATGGCTGCCAGGTTAGTGATATTCCATCCTCTGCTTGTTTGCTGAATAAAGCATTCACTCTGAAGTCTTTCCAGAACAGCATCACGGGTGGTTGGATACGGAATATCTAAAAGTTCAAAGTAGGTTTGAGTATCCAGTAAAGCAATAACATCATCCGGACTAGCATTTGCTTGTGCAGAGCGGGAGAACCAATCTTGTTGATCCTCCGCAAAAATACGCTTGAGCATATCTGGTGTCATGGGCACTAGACTTTCACCTGCACGCATGAGGTATGCTCCATCCAATGCTCTGGGCTGTCCAACTGGACGAGGTGGCACCTCAAAAACTAGGACTCTACCATTTGGGTGTTGCAGTTCTGTGACATCAACGCGAAAGTGGAGTTTATCAATGATGAGGATTTTGAGGTCATTCAGATCTGTTGTCGCAGCAAAAGCGTGTGTTCCTACAACCTGTCGGGGGGGGCTATCGGTAACACCCAAAATTAAATGCCCTCCACCCTCATTAGACAATGCAACGCAATAACCCAAGACCCTTTTCCGGTCAAACTGGGTTTTGGCTTCCTTAAACTCCAGTTGTTCAACTTCGGCAGGAGCATTAAGCCAATGTCCAAGATCTTCGAGGGTAACCATACCGCCATCTCTGTTAAGCCACCTCTATTATTCAGGTTCATGATGTCGATGGTCAGGTTACTGAGGAAAGTTTTTCTACCTTGTGATGGTCTAACGTTCCTGATTCTTTTGGCTTGACCTGACACCAAAGTATTGCTGCTACGGCAGTGGAATCTGTCTTTCCCCTTCCTAGATGCCACCCCAGGAAAAGCAGAAAGTCTGCTGAACAGAGCCGCAATCCCAGCCGTAGTCAGGCCATTTTGCGATCGGCTCAGGTGATTTATGTCGCGTAATCAACAGTCAAAGGCGATATGCAATTAGGATTAGATGCTTTCAAAGTCCCCCTTTTCAAGCTTGTCATTACCAACATTTTTAAAACGCTTATGCCGCTAGCCTTGCCCTCACCCTAAATCCCTCTCCCAGAGCGGGCTACTGTGTATACACAAGTTGAAACTGCTGTCGCGAAGGGCTGTTTAGCCCCCTAAATCCCCCAATTCTGGGGGACTTTGAATTTCTGTTCCCCCAGAATTGGGGGCTAGGGGGCGGCTCGGTATTGGCTCTGACTAGATTCGATCACTTATGTATACACGGTAGCCCAGAGCGGGAGAGGGACTTTGAAACTCCCCTTCTCCCCACTTGGGAGAAGGGGTTGGGGGATGAGGGGAAGTAGATCTGTAAAATTTGCCGCAACTAGATTAGTGCGAATGCTTCGCCCGTACACGGATCAACCGCTACTGCCACTGGGGAACCCCACTTCACAACTCCCGCAAAATCGCCCAAATCGCCATTGCCCGGAGGTAATGACAGGCGCGGAACGTCCCTTCAGCCGTGATCGCCTCTGGAGTGCGGAATTGCAAGCCGTTGTCGTAGATTTGCCGTACCACCGCTTCCGTCAGCGTCATCCCCTCCTCCTTCATTCCCATCTGCACCAAAAACGCCGCTAAGCCAAAGTTGATCCCCGTCCACACTTCCAGGGGATGGGTGGCGTTGGGGTTTTCGGGTCTGCCGTCGGGTTGGACACCGTTGGCGGCTCCGATTGGGTAATGGGTGGATGGTGGATGGTGGATGGTGGATGGATCGGGTAGGGGCGACTGGCTGGTCGTCCCAGAATCATCAGGTAGGGGCGATTGGTTAATCGCCTCTTCGGCGGCGCGGGCTTGTTGGACGGAGGAGTAGGCTTGGGGGCGGAAGGCTCCGGAGGCGAGGTATTGGTTGAATTTGACGAAGCAGGTGTCGTAGACGGTTTGCAGGGCGGTGTGGGCGCAGTTGGGGGGTACGATGTCCGGCAGTCCCAATAAGCGGGCGTAGTATTGGCCACACAGTTGATCGGCCATGACGATATTGGAGCCGCTGTCGCTGTCGATCCGGTAATAGTCTCCGTTC
>CAZJZR010000314.1:0-5202 GCA_964550475.1 uncultured bacterium | reverse complement strand
CAGTCGAACTCATACTCTGACTCATGGTGTGGCCCCCTTTACAGTGATGTGGGCATTGGCTAAAAGGTTAGGGAAGAAGTGGGAAGTGAAGAGTGGGAAGTGGGAAGTGGGAAGTGAAGAGTGGATAGTGGATGGTGAATAGTAGGGTGGGCATTGCCCACACGGCTTACGCAGCAACATCACAGTTTCGGCTATTCAACAATCGGTGTGGGTGGTAAACGATGGCGTGAAATGCCGCGATCGCCCAGTTCCCATTCCCGCAATTCCATCCACACAACCCATCAATTCAATTAATTTCAATTCATTCATTTAGCGAAACAATTCCAGCGCAAATTCCCTCCAGTGTTCGGTTTATTTCTCCCTCAGAAAATCTGCACACAAGAACGTGACAAAAACAACAGTTTTGTTGCTTTTGTTATTTGTTGTTTTCATCACACAAAGCGATGAATGGATTAACCATTCCAATGATGGGAAACTGTGCCTAGAATTGGGCTAACAACGCGGCAAACTTTTTTGGGACGCTTTAGCGGGTAAAGCATTCAAGCAATTGGGTTCCAATGGGGCAATGGCGGGTGTTTCAACGATTTGCGAAAATTACAACCATCTATTAACAGCGATCTGTTCACAGATATCCAACCAATCACAGATATCCAACCAACAGTTACCCAACAATTGATCAAACCAACTTATCAAGGTTCTGACTTAATCTAAGGTTCTGATGCTCTCCATATTGCTGTCCACATCTCTATCCTATCGAGCAATTCTGGATTTCGAGATTTCTTTAACTTGACTTAAGTAATGGTGAGGTAACCATTCACATTCCCCCAGGGAAAAAGTGTTGCGCGCTATGTCCGCTTCTTCCTCCCCTGACGGGGAGTGAGCGGTTACGTTGGCCTAGCTGAATGGGGCATCGTCTGGCGTGGCTTGTAGGGGCGGGGTTTGATTTAATAATGGTGGCGGCGTGTCTAATAGTTGCGGCGTGTCTAATAGTTGCGGCGTGTCGGTGGTGTCATCCTCGGCAGCGAGATGCACCAAGGCGTTAAAGGTGCGAACAACGACGCGATCGCGGCCTTGAATCTTAGCCTGATACAATCCCCGATCCGCTTCGGCAATTAATTGGGTCAGTAACAAATTGGGGGCGGGATGGGTGCTGGCAATGCCAATGCTGACGGTGACAATTGGGCTGACTGAGGAGCCGCTGTGGGGAATGGCTAATTGTTGTACCTCAGTGCGAATCAAGCCCGCCACCTGTACCGCTCCATCCACATCCGTATCGGGCAGGATGATGGCAAATTCCTCGCCACCGTAGCGGGTCACCAAGTCCGCAGGTCGGCGGGTTGAGCGTTCCAGGGCTTGGGCAATCCGGACTAAACAGTCATCTCCCGCTTGGTGGCCATAGGTGTCGTTAAACCGTTTGAAAAAATCGACATCGCAAAGAATCAGCGATAACGGCTCCCGTTCGCGGATCATCCGCGTCCATTCCCGTTCTAAATATTCGTCAAAATAGCGGCGATTGGCGACTTGGGTGAGACCATCCACCCGTGCCAGTCGTTCTAATTTGTGATTGGCCATTTGCAACTGTTGGTACAGTTCCGCCTGTTGGATGGCGATCGCCAACTGATTCACCAATTGCCGACTCAACTCCACCTCCCAGTCCTGCCAGTCGCGGGTGGCGGTGCAATGATGGGCGATCAACAACCCCCACAATTCATCCTGGCTCAGCAACGGTAGCGACATAAACGCCCGCGCCTGCAAGCTTTCCATCAATGTCACATAACAGGGATTCAAATTGCCTGCATTGATATCGGCTACCAAGCCAATCCGACCTTGGCGATAGGCAATATGCCAATCGGTGCGAAAACAGGGGTCGTGAATCGTTTGGTGCAGAATACTGAACTCGGACGTGCTAACGGACTCGGTGACAATTTTGCCGCTCCAGTCCGGCTCAAAGCGGTAGATCATCACCCGATCCACCTTCAGCACTTGTCGTACTTCCTCCACCGCTGTTTTGAGGATTTCAAACAAATCTAAGGATTGGCGGATCCGTTGGGTGATATCGCCCACCAGTTTTTCCCGTTCTGCCTGTTGTTGTAGCCGTTGATTTTGTTCCAACAACAGTAATTCTTGCCGTCGGATGGTGAGTTGATGGTTAATCCGGGCTAAGACTTCTTCCGCTTGAAAGGGTTTGGTCACATAATCGGCTGCGCCCACGGCAAAGGCGCGGACTTTACCGGGGCCATCGTCCAAGGCACTTAAGAAAATGACGGGTAATTTGGCGGTATTGGGTTCTGCTTTGAGCCGTTCACACAGGTCATACCCATCCATTTCCGGCATTCGCACATCTAACAAAATTAAATCGGGCAATTCTACATGGATCGTCTCTAAGGCCATAAAGCCACTGGTTGCCTTTCTGACTCGATAGCCCTCTTGTTCCAACAAACTGGAAAGCGTGCGAAGGTTCTGGATTTGATCATCCACCAACAGAATTGTTCCTTTACTGCCAGAGTTGGACTCTGGAGAGGCATTCACACCCTTAATTGGTTCCTTGGGAGTTGGCATTACCAGCACTTGTTTGAATTGCCCTAACGTTGAATTGCCCTAACGGAGTAGATGATTTGATCAAACTGATAATTATGGATTAATAAATCCAGTTTGTGCCGCAAGTCCCCATGGGTCTCTGGAATTTCGGTTAACAGTTGCTTAATTTGATAATCGTCGCATCCGAGGGCAGCGCGATGGATTTTCTCAATCCAATCGGCAGACATAATTTGCAAGTCGGTTGGTTGCAGTTCCGTTGATGCGGCAGCGGAGGTGGAATGGTTAACTACGTCGGTCGCGATTGGGGGTGATCCAGGCAGGGAAGCAGCCGGGGAAGCTGTTTCCGTCATTTCATTGTGATAACAATATTGCCAACCCAAATGCAGAGCCATTTTGTCAAAAAATAGTTCAGCGGCAAATGGTTTTCTAACAAAATCATCGCATCCTGCGGCTTTGGCTAATTCATCCTCATTTTTGCGGGCACTGGCGGTGAGGGCGATGATCTTGGTGGGGGTGTAGGAGGGGTGACTGGCGGCTTGGGCTTGTTCCAGTTGGCGAATGGCTTGGGTAGCTTCATAGCCATTAGTCACGGGCATTTGGACATCCATCCAAATCAAGTGGGGTTGCCACGTTTGCCAAAGGGCGATCGCGTCCTTCCCGTCGTTGGCCTCTTGCACCTCCACCTTCAACACTGACAGAAACGCCCGCAGTAAGCGGCAATTGGACGGTTGATCATCGACAATCAGTACCCGATAACTGCGTTGATTGGGAGCCAAGCCAATGACGCGGCGGGAGGAAAACCCAGGCAAGTCGGTGGGGGTGTCAATGCCGGGATGCGGAGCAAAAATTGTGGCCGGGGTGGCCGGGGTGACTGCACCGTTGGAGTCGCCAACGAGGGCTAAACGGCCATCGGTCTGGGTGCTATCCGTCTGGGTCAGCCGCAGGACTTGATTAATCAGCTTTAACAGTTGGTACCCACTATTGCTGATGGTTTCCACGTTAACTTTTTGGGCGGGTGACAGTTCCGGAGAAGTGGCCATCAGTTGGGTTAGCCCCAGAATGACGTTGAGGGGCGATCGCAAATCGTGCCCCATGGCAAAAATTTGCTTGAGTTGCTGTTCCATCCGCTCCAAAGCCGCGTGGTCTGCTGCTGGCGGCAATCGATCCGGTAAGTTAGATAAATTTGGTAAATGCGATAAATCGGATAATTCAGCCATTTCGGATAATTTAGACATATCGGATACACCCGATAAATTAGAGAACTTAGACCAATCCGATAACGTCGGACGGGCATAGGTTGCCACCCCCGCTGGCCGTTCCCCCTGTCCCACCGTCTCCAAGCCCATCACCTTTGCCCAACTCACCATCCCGACGGGATAGCCATTGCCATCCACAACGGGCAAATGACTGACTCCCGTTTTGGCAAAGATCGCCCGAATACCCACACTATCATTCAATTTTGAGTCCGCAATGGTCACCACGGGTTGGGACATATACTCCACCAGTGGTACCTGCATCAGGGCAGGTATGCCGCGATCTCTGCCGGGACTAGCCAACAGCCGCGCCAGATCCCATGCCGTAAAAATACCTACTAACGTCTCGGCATCCATAACCAAAACGCAGCCAGTCCCTTGCCGAACCATGCCATCCACTCCCACAGCAATGGGGGTATTGGGCGAAAACAAAGGAGGACACGCTTCAAGTAAGTAATGCGGCAGCATTGGTATAGCCATGAAACGAAGACGCAAAAAGGCGAGACTACCTCATTATGCGTAGGGTTGGCGGGGTAGTCAGCGAAATGAGGACTACTTCAGCGGCAAGCTTAATTTATTGTGATGAATTTGAGCGGACTGATGTTTGGTGAATTGAAAAGACCGTTGAGCAAAACTGTCATGCAGTGCCCTATGCAATACCCCTATGCAATACCCCTATGCAATACCCCTATGCAATACCTTAATGCAACCTGATCGCTTAGTTATACGTTAAATCCCCTAGCGATTTAACCCAAGAGGTTGGTTGAATTTGGTTGAATTTGGTTATGTTTTGTTAATGGTTTGCCGATGTTTCTGGCGATCGCCAGGGTAACCGTTCACGCCCCGTCAGGGGAGGAACAAGCGGGCGTAGCCCGCAACACTTTTCTTATGGGGAGATGTGAACGGTTACATTCAGGTTAATCCACGCTCTATTGCTCGATCTATAACTCGATCTATCAAAGGGTTGGGAAACCCAACCCCTACAATTCCATCCGTTGTTCGGTGTGTAGGGGTCTGTAAGCTATACCTACATCACCTCAACTATATGCCTCAACTGGGCGTATCCAACAGTTGGGGGATACATCCGGGCGAATAGAATTCGCGGCTATACAAACAAAGTCCGCCTACGCGGACTAAGGGTTTTGAAACCCGCGTAGGCGGGTTTAGTTCTTGTAGATGCGGTTTTAACCGCCCCTCCCCCAACCGTGAAATACGCCCGCCTCAACTATATAAATACTGTTATAGTGGCCAGCAACACTACCCAGCAACACTACCCAGCAACACGACGAGAGCCACTATAGTAGCCTAAAAACAAGAGTAGCCAAAAACAAGGCGTTGCTGAATCAGGATATGAATTAGAAGTTGGATGAATTGGAACGAAGTTCCAATTCATCCTGCTATTCAGCACCAC
>CAZJZR010000313.1:0-5206 GCA_964550475.1 uncultured bacterium | reverse complement strand
GTAAAGGTTGCGATCGCGAATCCACAGGCGTTGATCGGCTGCAAAAATCCGGTAGGGCTTGCCGCGTAAGGCAGATTTGAGTAAGACTGCAAGGTTAATTGCTAATTCGTTGTGATCGGGTGTACCTCCTGGTGTGAGTCGAATTTCTCCGTTCACATATTCATGGCGTTCCTCAGAGGCCAGTTCAAAGTCCAGATACGCTTCACAGGTATAGTTGCGTTGTTCAAGTGTCTGGATCATGGTGTATTGAACCTCCCTTGTGCTCAAAGAGATTGGCGTGAAAATAAAGTACCTGTGATGTGCTACGGCTAAAGCCTACTCGCTGTAAACCATGGGTTCAAGGGTTTTGGGACTGGGTACCCAAATAGGTAGAATTTTTCTTCTTAAACCTGCGTTTTGGGGACAGGCTGACAATTGTTCTTCCGCCTGTTGCTTGTTTTTTTTGCCAATCTGCGAACATTGCCGCCAAATTGTAGTTAAAGAATTTGGCGTGTTCTTCGCGGATCCTCTGAATTTCTGGTTCTAATTAAATTTGTGTTGTTCAACGTAGGGGCGAAGCATTCCGGCCATGATTGTTCGGTCATTCCCTAACTTAACTACCGGAATGCTTCGCCCGTACACGGTTATCGGTTAAAACACAAAATTATTGAGAATCAGATGAATTTCATCTAGAATTTCGTCTTGCCACATTGGTTAGTCTCCTAAAAGTTCATAGGGAGTGCAGATTACGGGTAATTGGTATCCCAAATCAAGGCTGATCTCTTCGAGCTTCCTTTGAATCTGGGCATTTGCAATATGCTTACAGTTCCAAGTTAACAGGTAATCCAACCGGTGTACGGTAGCGGCGGCAATATGAACTGCATCGTCAGCAGCTTTTGACGGAAGATTGCTGCGTTCGAGGAACTGAGTTGCTAGATTTAGTACGGATTGGTTTAGATCAACCAATGCCAAGCCGTTAAGAATTTCTAACCGCAAGGACAACTTGAGAAATATAGAGTGTGAATAAACTCCTGCGAGATTCCCACCACTCTCTTGTAACTTCTGTAACTTCTATGATTTGCAGCCAATATCAAATTCTTTGTTGATCTAGCAGTGAGGTAGCCGAGAATGCTGGTTTCGATGTAAACAGTTTCGGGCATATGGAATCAGTTTGGTTTTCCCCATGTTAGACCTTCAGCTAGTACGGTGGGCATTGCCCACACACAGATGCAACAAGCTCATGATACATAGCTCGCCATCTCCCTCGCGGCTCCAAATGCGGGTGTGATGGCAGGAAGTCCCTGATTCAGGCTGTGTAAGCGGAGAACTTGAGTTTGGGTCAACGCATGGGTGCTCCACAAACGCTAAGGGGCAAGTATTCATGTGGCGCCTGAAAAGAAATGCTTATGCAGCGAGGGCTTCAGGTTGCAGTACATTCATACCATATCAATAAAAATTGCGTATTGACAAGATTTGGGTGTTGGAGTAGTTCGTATAAACTATTCTCAGCCTTCTCGACACTACCTGTAGCTTGATTTCCTGTATTTAGACACTAAATAAGACCTGAATCCTGATATTTCTAATTATTAGCTAAGCAGAACATATGCTTGCACACCCTGCTTTATTTATGAAGGCTACAATTAGCAGAATATAAGACTTTCCTCAACGTGTCCATTAATAGTACAATTAAACTGACGGAAGGTAATTCAAGATCTCTAAGAATACAAACTAAATGTATGGAAAGAAGAAAAATCCTCATTGCAACCAAAACTTACCCATCTATTAGTACAAAGTATAAAGAAACTGTATGTACTGCGGGAATCCTCTTAGATGAAGACGAAAAGCCTATGCAATGGATTCGGATTTATCCAGTTAGGTTCCGAGAGTTAGAGTTTGACCAACGATACAAAAGATGGT
Source organism: uncultured bacterium (assembly GCA_964550475.1). Classification (GTDB taxonomy): domain Bacteria; phylum Cyanobacteriota; class Cyanobacteriia; order CAIUCS01; family CAIUCS01; genus CAIUCS01. Next base: position 3,310 of record CAZJZR010000313.1, on the reverse strand, counting down.
CTATCATTAGTGCTGAAATAGAAAGAAATGAAAAAGATTTTAGAGAAGAGAGCTATCGAATTAATGATACTTCCATAAATGTGATCAGAGTTATAGGAACTAAAAATGGCTGGGAAGAGCGTAAATCTTTTGTCTTGCCTTTGCAATTTAGTTCCATCGCTGAAATTCAAGCACAAGGAAAATCTTTGGGAATAATTAAACCCCAAAATATAGAGAAGTACTTTCTTAAAAAAACTGAGCGTGAGTGGAGTTCCAGACAACAGGCTGTTCAAGATCAAGGTGATTTGTTTGAACCATCTATAAACCTGGAAAAGATCCCCTATCAGTTTGGGTATAAATTTACTGGACTAGATGGTGTGAAGCATTCGTATACAATAAGCGATTGGGAAATTTATCAGCTTTACAGAGGATGCCGCGATAGATCTAAAGCTTCCACTTTAGAAGCAAAAGAAAATGAGGCACTATTAAAGGTCAAGCAAAAACTCGAAGACGAGTTTCTATCTAAGAAAGATCTATACTTTATTGTGGGTAATCTCAAAAATCACTGCAAAGTTTTCATGATCATAGGAATTTTCTATCCTCCGAAAGTTGTTCAAGAAAGTGATGTGCAGATTCTAAGCTTGTTTGATTTGTAAAATGCCTGACCTAGCAACACCCGAAAAAAAACTTATACTTACTTTTGGTTATGGCAACCGAAAGGATTATGATGCTTTCCTTGATTATCTACAGGAATTTAATGTTACTTGTGTAATTGATGTAAGGTTAAGTCCCCGTGCTTGGTCTAGAAAATGGTACGGAGATGCTCTTGAAAAACTCTGCGCTTCTAGAAATATTCAATATATTTCTAAAGCATCTCTTGGTAATTTATCGGGATGTAATCATTGGGTTCCACCTGAAAATACAGCAGCGGAGAAAACCTTGTCTGAAGTTGCTGAGATACTTAACGCTGGGAATATTTTATTACTTTGTGCAGAGATGGATTCCTCAAAATGTCATAGAGTTGAGGTTGCATCTAAACTGCAAGATTTGACGAATGCTTCAGTCAAACATCTTAGGTAAATCGTTGTCACCACAGATATTTTTGCCTCAGAAACAGGACAAGATACTGTCGCCGATCGCTGGATTCAGATAACTTTTAAATCAGAGTTTTTCCAGCAATGAGTGATGGCTGGATGAGGTGAGTGATGTCATTTGTCTTCATCAGGATTAGTCGTTGCAATGACAACAACCTTACAGTGGCCAGACGCGGGGAGGGCAGGCTGGGCGGTGGTGGTAGTGCGATCGCACAAGATTCCACACCGCAATAAACCACGATCGCACCGCTTCGGTGGAGTCGCCCCGATAGCGGCACAGCAGGCCATGGGTTAAGCGCGTTACCCCCACCTCTGCCGTGCCTGACCAGAGTTCACGGGCTTGGGTCACCAGTTCTGCCGTTACGGGTTGGCCGATCCAGGCAAGGCTGGCGACCAGCGGTTGACCCGCGAGGCCATGGATACTGTGGATCACCTCCGGTTGACCGGGGAGCCATTGCCGATCAATCCACAGCGGTTGGCCGTTGCGCCACACTTCTGTTTGCGATCGCCAATTACCACTGACAAACTCCTCCCCCCTCGCCGTGCGGCCAAACCGCGTCATTTCCCAACCCAGCCACGTCGCCGTTTCCGCCAGTTCCACCCGCAGATCCTGACGAAACTCGGCTCCGTTGAACGCGATCGCCTCCTGGGGTAACCATTCCAAACACGCCCCCTCCGCCACCTGCATCCGCAGCGTTTGCTGTGCCGTTAAGCCATTGCTGCGATAGAGTTTGCTGGCGGCAGTCGTAGTGATGAGGGCGTGGGTGTGGGGTTGCAGGCGAATGTTGAGGTCGAGGCGATCGCCCCCCACCACTCCCCCAGCAGTGTGCAGCACCACACTATGGCAAACCCCATCCCCCTCCGGATAAAACGGACGTTGCAACTTCAGCGGTGCCGTCGTTTGGCTATGGATGGGGCGCGTTTGCCCGTCCTCCCGTGCATAGTCCAAGTCGAGCGTACCGTGCCAAATGCTAGGGATACTAGGGGTGGTGGTGATCATTGCAGATGGGAATGGTAATGGGTGATTGGTAATGGGTAATTGGGGACGAACGTAGATTATCGTACAAACACAAAATCATTCAGCACCAGATTACGATTACCCATTACCAATCACCCATTACCAATTACCAATCACCTAAAATCACACCCCATTACCATGCCAAACTAGCGGAAAAATTTATGTAAAATCCACCTCGGAGATGCCCTTTTGGCGGCGGCAAATTTCGGCGTGGTGGCGGATTTGGTTCCACAGTTGCTCAGCGTTGGCGATCGCCCGTAGGGTGACGGTGGGATGGGAAGCATCGGTGGTGACTAGGTTGAGGTTGCCGAGGGAGAACAGCCGTTGCCATAGCGGTTGTTCCAGGCGCACATCCCGCACCCGATACAGTTCAATCTCATCCACGCTGCGGTTGAAGATTCCTTGACTGAGGCGAATCCGCTCGGTGGTGATGATGTAGCGTTCGTTGACGATGCGAAGCCAGTGCCAACCCGCAATCAAGAGCGGAATCACCAGCCAAAACGTCAGGCCGCAGAGGATGTAAATCCCCAGATTGCCCATTTGGGAGGGGTGCCCGTCCCAGATGACGGTTTCTGGTTGGGCATTGCCCTGCCCCTGGTTATGGAAATTGTGTGCCATGAATGTAGTTACGCTGCATGGGTTGCGGCCATGGCGTGAATCGCGGCCACAATGGGAGCGGAGGGAGCCGTCCAACCGACGATGCCGCCCTGCGCTTGTACCATTTCCAATGTAGCTTGTTTGAACTCCGGAAAATAGCTTTCGGTGCAGTCTTCCACCATCACACACTCGTAGCCGCGATCGTTGGCTTCCCGCATCGTGGTCTGGACGCAGACTTCTGTGGTCACTCCGGTCACTAACAGATGGGTGATGCCGTTGGTTTGCAGAATCGTTTGCAATTCGGTGTTGTAAAACGCGCCTTTGCCCGGTTTGTGGATGACAAATTCACCCTCAATCGGAGCCAGTTCGGGAATGATGCCATTGCCCGGTTCACCCTTAATCAAAATCCGCCCCATCGGCCCCGTATCACCAATGGTCAGACTACCCTTACCGCGCTTAATCTTGGCCGGGGGACAGTTGGACAAGTCGGGTTCGTGGCATTCCAGGGTGTGGATCACGGGCAAGTGATAGTCGCGGAAGGTCTGTAACAAGGTCTGCAAGGCCGGAACGATCGCCTGCAACCGCACCACATCATTCCCCAAGGCATCACCAAACCCACCGG
>CAZJZR010000312.1:0-5222 GCA_964550475.1 uncultured bacterium | reverse complement strand
GGGTACCGGGGGACAGGTCTTTGAGCACCAGCGGTTGGCTGACATCGTACACCGCCAAGTAAGGTTGGTTGTCCACAATCACATGCAGGTGTGGTCCCAAGCCCAAATCCTTATTTTGGAATAGGGGTAAATCTTTAACCCGGAATTGCACCTTCACCGTGGTGTCTGGCACCACTTCGTCGGGTTTGGGGCTGGTGATGCTGACCTGCGGCTGGTAACCCTCCAACAGTTCGGCCAACTCTTGGATCAGGGGCGGCGGGCTAACTTCCGACACCTTGCTGGTGCTGGGGGCGGCTCCACCAATGCCCTTGGGTAAGGAAATCGCCCACGCGGCTGGTGTCCAGCCTAGGATGGTGCAGACTAAACAGACGACCATCAGGGCTGTCGTCACTTGTCGCCACCGCTTCATCCCCAATCTCCAGATGCCTGCCATGCCAACTCCTTGCTCCATTGACCAGCGTGATCAGCCTGCGGCGCGATCGCCCTACCCAGACTATCCCCGCAAACCGTTCATAGTGAACTATAACGGAAAACGTGGTGGCGATTGCCCCACCGTCATCAGTCAAAAAATCCGATTGTTCTAGGTGACCCGGACTTTCTAAGAGGGTGTTTGAAAAGTGTCTGGCGGTTAAAACCGCGACTAGGTGAACAAAGTCCGCCTACGCGGACTGAAGAAAATCAAGGGTTTCCATAACCTGCGTAGGCAGGTTTTGTCCGTATAGCCGCGACTTGAGTCGCCAGGGATACATCCAATAGGACTTTTTAAACACCCTCTAACCGTCCCGGTCTTGATCGTTGATCTCATCCTCGTCCGACTTGCTCATCTCTTCCTTAAAGCCGCGCAAGGTTTTGCCCAACGTGCCACCCAGTTCCGGAATTTTTTTCGGCCCAAAAATCAGGATGGCAATCACCACAATAATCGCAACCTCTGGCCATCCCAACCCAAACATAGTCAACCTCCTGAAATTACCTGTCACCATCCGAGTGCAAACATCCCCTAACGATGATTGCGCTCCACCTTGATCACTCCATCACTATAAGATGGCGATGGCCTGCTCTGATGCATTTGTTCATTATTCAGACAAGAATTTGCTGGTAGGATATAGATGATATACCTAGTGACAGGCCACAGCTTTACACCGAATCCAACAGTAGATTTGTCTAAATTAAAGTCTCATTTAGTGGATTTGAGCGCAAACGGATGGTCGGTTATGACGGTTCTGTAATGGCCTGGGATATCGCTGAAATCAGTGATTGCGATCGCGGCTTCAGTGAACTTGTTAACGTTGGGCTGAATTGCGTTAGGTTTTGAATTGCGTTAGTTATAGCACCGTAGGCGGTGCTATTCCGATTTCGCATTGACAATATGTTGTCTAGCGTAATCGGGTTTAAGGTTAAGCAATCAGTAGTGATAAGTTAAGATGGGACGGTCACCTGTTTAGTTGATCTGGACTGGAGTTCGGCTCTAGCTATTTAACTAGGTTTTAACTAGGTAATAGACTTTTTAATAGGTAATGGGTTCGGTAAGTTAAGTCTCAATTCATAGAGTCCCTGGGCTAGGTATACAACCAGTTTATAGGGAAGCCACGCAGGCTCTGTCTAAGGTTAATTTGGGGCAGAGCCTTTGTAATTGAGGACTTCTGTCATTGAGGATTTGAAGGTTGGTATCTCATTTTGGTTAATTTATCCTCCCTCAAGTTTTTCCAAAATCTGCGGGCTGATAGTAAAAACAAGCAGTTTGCAGTGATTGGTCTTGGACGATTTGGCCGCGCAGTGGCGGCGACCTTGCACAGGCAAGGCTATGATGTCCTTTGTGTCGATTCCGATGGGGATCGGGTGGCGCAAATTCTTGACGATCGCATCGCCACCCACGCCAGTCAGTTGGACTCCACTCAGCCCTCTGCCCTGAAGGAAGCGGGGATTTTTGAGCAAGATACGGTGATTGTGGCGATCGGGAATTACGTCCAAGAGAGCATTATCACTACGCTGAATGTCAAAGAAGGCGGTGTGCCCCATGTGGTGGCGAAAGCCTCCTCGGAAATCCACATGAAACTGCTGAAAAAAGTCGGAGCCGACCATGTGGTGTTCCCAGAACACGAAATGGGCTGTTCCCTCGCGCAGTCCCTCACCCGTCCCGGCATTCTCGATCGCTTTGAGTTAGATCCGGACAACACAATTGCGGAAATCTTAGTGCCAGCAGAGTTTGATGGCAGAACCATCGAAGAGTTGAAATTACGCGGACGTTACGGCGTAAGTGTTCTAGCCGTTTGTCGTAACGACAAATTCGAGGTTAACCCTGCTCCCAATTACCAACTCCGCAAGGGCATGATGATGGTGGTTGTGGGGTCTAACAAGGGTCTGGATCAGTTGCCTGTATAAATCTGTGTAGGGGCTTGCAGTGGTGTGGGTATCGCCCACACCACTTAATCACTTTGCCCGATCACTTTGCCCGTAGGGGTTCAGATTCATCATCCGTATACCCGTTAATCGCCCAAGCACCACACCCCGAATAAAATCACCCCTAACCCAATGATCGTGATGGGCAAATGCCCTAAGGCATCGGCCAAGGACAGGGGAAACAAAATTAAAACTTTGACTAAGGTTTCCCCTAACAGTAAAGCAACCAGCAAGAGCAACATGGGCGATCGGGTGGTTCAGGTGGATTGGGGTAACGGGTAATGGGTGCATGGTGATTGATTGGGTTTCCCCATTACCGATTACCCATCACCTAACCTTGACATTGGTTTTGCTTGAATTGGGTTTGGATGGCGGCAGGCCAAGTTGGATCAAGTCGCGGAACGGCTTTAGAGGCATAGACTTGATGTTGCGTTTTAGCTCCTGCCACCACCATCCACTCAATTGTCCCCTTAAACGACCCTTGACTGAAGATTAATTCCCGACTCAAGCGCATCTGGCTAGAAGTCCCCTGCCGCCCCTTGATCTGGACGATCGCGAACGTTGGGGCGATCGGCACTTCCTTCGGCACCGGATTTGCGTCCACCAGTTGAGTTCCTGTTTTTACTAAGCACACCCGTCCCTTCACGGCAGATGGGAAAATCGTCAATTGGTAATAGGGCGGGAAGGTGTCCCAATCCCACACCCATTGGCCGAGGAAGGGGGCGATCGCCGCATCGCGCTGGCTCCATTGGCGGCGGTAGGCGGTTAATTCTGGGGCGATCGCGGGTGGCGAACCAGATTTCCCCACCCCTGCTATACCGAGGCTCGTTTCAATCGTTTGGTTGGCTTGTACCCGAATGGCACGAATTTCCCGTGGGGTGAGGGCGGGTAAAGGGGGCGCGGGTTTGGCAATGGCGATCGCGCCACCCAATGGGGGGGCAGGTATCCCTAGCGTCAACCCCAGCCCTAGCAGTAGCCCCAGTCCTCCTATCATCCGAGTCAATGGTTGCGGCAGTTGCGGCAATTGATGCATTATTCCCGAATTTCCTACGACGAGTTTGATTCCGAAAAGTTGGATGCTGACAAGCTGGACGCTGATCAGCGTGACCATGATCAACTAAGTCTGTGTCAGTCGGATTGGAGTTCCCTTTAGTTGCTTCGGCGTGGCTCGGTATAGGTGGGGACAGTGCCCCTAAGGGATTGCGATGATTTTCGGCAACTTGTCGTGAATCAGGCAGGTTAACCTAACCTCCGGCAGCAAATGCACCCAGCACTAAGATAGACAGTGCCAAGCCAGGGGACAGCAGCAGAATCAGCATTAACAGATCGTGAGTGTTCATAGTGGATTGACGGAGTAAGTAGGATGAGATGAATGCCCGTATTGCTATTACTCAATCATTAACTTGAATTCTGGCTATGAATCTTAGATGATTCTTTAGATTTGCGGTTGAAGATTTGGGGCTGACAGGGCGATCGCGGCCATACTCGTTGGCGCGATCGCCAAGTTTAAGCGGGCACATCACCGTTCACGCTTCTGATAGGGAGTGAACGGTGACTCTGGGACAGCCTGGGGCAAATGAGTCCGAAATCCTGCTGGCCATCACTGCTGGCAGCGAGTTGGGCTGACTACAACAACTCCCGGTACTGGGGATCGGATTGCAACGCTTTCAAGACTTGCTTAATTTCCTGTGTCCGGTCTTTTTTCACAATCAGCGTCACCTTGCCATCCCGGACAATCACCGTGTCTTCTAACCCAATGGTGACAATCAGTTCATCCTCTTCCGTCGCATAAAGGATAGTGCCACGGGTGTCTAGCCCCAAGTGTTTGGCTAACTCCACATTGGGGTCGTCTTCTTTGAGCAACCGCTCCAACGCATTCCAATCGCCCAAGTCATCCCAACCAAAGGCTACCGGAATCACACAAGCCCGTTCGGTCTTTTCCATCAAGGCATAGTCAATACTGATTTTGGTCAGGTTGGGGTAGGCGTTAACCCCTTGTTGTTCTAATGCGGCGATTAGCTCTGGGGCGTGGGTTCGCAGTTCGGTTAAGACAATTCCGGCTTGGAAGATGAACATGCCACTGTTCCAGCTAAAGCGGCGGCTGGCTAAGAAGCTTTCGGCAGTGTCGCGATCGGGTTTTTCGGTAAATTGACTGACTTTGTAGGCGGCGATGCTGTTAAATGTACCCACTACGTCGCCTTGCTCAATGTAGCCATAGCCTGTGGAGGGATAGGTGGGCGTGATGCCGAGGGTGGCGATCGCTCCTTGTTGTTTCGCCAATTCAGTTGCCGCTTGCAAGGTTTGCTCAAATCCCGACAGATTGCCAATCCAGTGATCCGCTGGGAAAAAGCCAACTATGGTGTCATCGCCATAGCGACGGGCAATTTCTAACGTTGCCCACGCCACTGCTGGAGCCGTATCTCGCCCCTCCGGTTCCACCAATAAATTACTTTCGGGTAGGTCGGGTAATTGTTCTCGCACCCCATCGGCTAATTGGGCAGAAGTCACGACCCACAATTGTTCCCAACCGCCTGCGGGATGTAATAACCGATCCGCTGTCGCTTGCAGCAAACTGCGCCCACTGCCATCCAGACAGAGGAACTGTTTGGGACGATGCCGCCGACTCAACGGCCAGAACCGTTCCCCTTTGCCCCCAGCCAGAATCACGGGCACTAAGCTGCTTTTCATAAATCGATTTATCCTTCATCGGGTGGTTACACGGATGGTTACATTATCTGCGATCGCCCAATTGTGTAGCAAAGTTATCCCTAGATCCGCAAACATCGTTACTGCCGGTGTTGCTGGATAGCAGGATGAATTGAAAC
>CAZJZR010000311.1:0-5225 GCA_964550475.1 uncultured bacterium | reverse complement strand
CTTGCCGCAACGGCCTAACCAGCCTACACTCTAATCAGGAGGAGTGCCCCGTGGTGAATGAATTAAACCCCAACCTATCGGCAGATCGTTTCGCATTGTTGCAGCCATCTGAATTGCAGGCCGCTGAACTGGCCGCAGAGCAAGCGATCGCAGACGCATCTGAGCTGGATTTTGATCCGGCTACCTGTGATAATCCTGATTTTGCCGATCAGGTGGCGATAGAGACAGAGGTGTTGCAAGGGCGGGCACGGCGAATTTCGGCCACGATTCAGATTCCCTATCCAGCGCAACAGGTGTGGGCGGTACTGACCAACTACGAAGCCCTATCAGAATTTATCCCCAATCTCGCCCTGAGTCGGCGACTGGACAGCCCAGATGGCAAAATTCTGATTGAACAAGTGGGCACCCAGAAATTACTCAACATCAACTTTTCGGCACGGGTTGTGTTGGCCATGCAGGAAGAGTTTCCCACTGCCGTTCGCTTCCAAATGGTGGAGGGAGATTTTAAGTCATTCGTCGGTGCTTGGTTATTGGCTCCGACGGACGACGGGGCAGGCACGGCGTTAACCTATACTGTGGACATTCTGCCGAAACTAACCATGCCGATTAAATTGGTGGAATGCCGTCTGCGGATGGATTTACCCGTTAATTTAGTGGCGATTCGGCAACAGGTGGGCAAACTAGCCACCACCGCAGCTTAGACGTAATTGGCTTCAACTCCAGTATTAACGACAATTGACCGCACCCTCAACCAGCTTGCTCAGTTGAGGGTGCGGTCATCCTTGTCTCAGCGGTGCAGGAAAAGAGTTGACCGCAGAGTCGCAGAGGACGCAGAGAGGTAAACCAGAGGGTTGATCAGCATAGCCAATCAGCGGAGGGTTCCCAGGTACTCCGTTAACGGTTGACCCGCGATCGCGCAATCCAACAACTGCATCGGATGCAACACCGGAACCGTTTTGCCCTGTAAGTGCAGGTGGCGAGAAATTTGCGTATAGCAGCCAATATTGGCCGACGCAATCACCGTTGCCCCCGTTTGCAACAGATTCCGCACCTTTTGCTGACCCAACTCAGTCGCCACCTCCGGTTGCAGAATGTTGTACACCCCGGCACTACCGCAACACAGCACCGCATCAATCGGTTCGCGCAACTGCACCCCTGGAATTTGCCGCAACAACTGGCGGGGTTGCAGGCTAATTTTTTGACCGTGGATCATGTGGCAGGCATCCTGGTACACCACCGTCAACGGTTCCGCTTGCAAGGGCGACAGGGGAGCCGTCAACCCCACCTGCGCTAAAAATTCCTGCACATCCTTCACCTTTGCTGCCAACGCTTGGGCACGTTCGGCATAGTCGGGGTCATCCCGCAAAATCTGCCCGTACTCCTTCAGCGTATGACCGCACCCGGAGGCATTGATGATAATCGCATCCACCTCCGCATTGGCAAAACAATCAATCATCTGCCGAGCCAAGGTTTGGCTTTGTTCCTCTTGCCCTTGGTGATGGGACAGGGCACCACAGCAGCCTTGACTGGGGGGAATCACCACCTCACAGCCGTTGGCCGTCAGCACCCGCACCGTCGCCTCATTCACCGCTGGGTTAAACAGCCGTTGCACACAGCCCAACACCATCCCCACCCGATAGCGTTGCTGTCCCTGTGCCGGAATCAGGGTGGGTAGGGTGTCCTGGAAAGCTTCGGGCGAGATCGGCGGCAACAGGGCTTCCATCGCTGCCAATTGGGGAGCTAGTTTGGGCAAAATCCCCAGCGATCGCACCAGCGATTGCAACCCCGACTTTTGGTACAGACCCAAGGGACGCAACAACAGCCGCAGGCGATCGGGGTAGGGGAATAGGGAAAAAATCAGTTGGCGCAGCAACCGTTCCGCCAGAGGACGGGGATGGTTGCGTTCCACTTGGGGACGGGTGGCGGCAATTAACTTGTCGTACTGCACCCCCGACGGGCAGGTGGTAACGCAGGCCAAACAACCCAGGCAGGAGTCGAAATGCTGCACGGACGCGGGCGACAGGGGAGCCTCTCCCTCGCTGATCGCATCCATTAAATAGATCCGGCCTCTGGGGGAGTCGGTTTCTTTGCCGATGACGCGATAACTGGGGCAGGTGGACAGGCAGAACCCGCAGTGGACACAGGCATCCAGCAGTTTGGGGTCGGGGGGATAGTGCGAGTCGAAGTTGGAGGGGAGTTGGGGAGGGTCAGACAGTTGCATGGGGGTAGGGATGGAGGAAAGTAGGGCGGAGGGTACTAAGGAATGAAAATTCAATAACACCGAATTGTGTAGGGGCGGGTTTTGTTGTCAAATCCATCACAGGATGCAGATTCATCTGCTAAACCCGCCCGTACAGTTTGCGGTTTGATTAAATCCACGATCTTAAGGATGGGATTAAAGGCCACTGATGAACCGTTGCGGACTGAGGAGATGTTGCGGATCAAATTGTTGTTTGAGGCGGCGTTGGATGGTGAGGGCGTTTCCGGCATAGCCCCAGACATCGATTTTTTGCTTCAGGGCGATGGGGGCTTGTAAGACGGTGAGGAAGCCAGCGGCCTGTTGACAGCGCGATCGCACCTGCTCCAATGCCGCCACCAGTTGATCCGTTGCCATTCGATTGGGCAGATCGAGCCGTAACCGCCCCAATCCGCTGCCCATGTGCATCTGGGCTTGCCAAGGAGTGGGTAGCAATGTGTCCAACTGAGTCAGTAGATTCACGGCCTCCGTCGATCGCACACCCAATTTACACAGCACCACCGGACTGTCATCGCTGGATTCTTCAGCACTGGATTCTTCAGCACTGGATTCTATTGTGCCTGGTTGGGGGAAGCTTGCATCGCTGTTTAATCCAGAATCATTAGATAAAGCTGAAGCAGTCATCCGTTTTTCTAATCGATCCCATAGAGAATCTTCGAGGGTTTCCGTAAGGGAATGTCCCGTCAGACCCAGCGCGTTCCCCAGTTCGAACAGGCGATCGCATTGCTGCATCACACTAGCGGCCAAACTCTCAAATTTGACCACCAATCCCATACCCTGTCCCAGTTCCAGCCCGTTGACCAGTTGGGGCGACAGCAGATCCACCGCCACCGGAGTCAGGGCAGAGGAGAGCAACGTGGTAGCGGCTTGGGCGATCGCCGCCGCATCCCCCACCAGCACCCCCGTCCGACTGGCCTCCGCCTGGGGATACACCCGCAAGGTAATCTGCGACACTATCCCCAACGTGCCAAAGGAACCTGTGAACAGCTTCATCAGGTCATACCCGGCCACATTTTTAACCACCCGTCCGCCCGCCTTAACCAATTCGCCATCCGCCCGCACCAGCGACAAGCCCAACACCATATCCCGCACGCCACCATACCGCTGGCGCAGCGATCCCGTATCGGCTGTAGCCAAAATGCCGCCCAAGGTGGCTCGGTTAGCAAAGCTGGGAGCAAGCCCCAAGCGTTGGTTAGCTTGGCGGAGAATACCCTGAGCCGTGGCAAAGGTCATGCCTGCTTCGGCAGTAATGGTCAAATCCCCCACAGCATGGTCAATCAGTTGATTCATCCGAGCCGTGCTGACGGCGATCTGGATGCCTTTGGCTAGCCCACCCCAATGCAGCTTAGACCCTTGACCACAGGGCAACACGCGCCAATTGTGCTGGTGGGCACAGCGGATCACGTCGCTGAGTTCCGCTTGGGTGTGGGGATAGACCAACGCCACCAGACTGACCGGAGGTAACAGGGCATGGGTCAGGGGCGATCGCTGGCGATCGCTCAACTGCTCCCAACTCACAACCCCATCCCGACCCACAATCCCTTCCAGGGTTTGAATTATTGCATCCATGACGTTGGTTCGTTGGTGACTCGGTTAGATGATCAGTTCACTGCTGACTCTCAATTGTCCCTGGTTCAGGAATTCCGAGCAAGCAGGTGAACATTTGCCCGTGAAATCACCCCACTCTAGAGCCAGCAAACTATTGGAAATTGCAAGCGCAAACCGAGCCATTGCAAGGAATTGGGCGTTTGTTCAATCAAGCCAATATGAAATCAATATGAAAACATTTAAGCCATCTAAATCCAATTTGGGATCATCTATGTAAAAAGATGATTTTGATCTATACCATCCAGAGATGAATCACACTTCATCAACAATCTTTGATGACAATATGAGTGCTAATACCTGTTTAAATCGGCTATGATCGCATCTGAACACAGTTCTGCATATGGGTTCTGAACACTTTTAAGTGTCTCTCAAACACTTTTTGTGTTCCTGATAACTTTTGGCAGTTCCCATTTTATTTGATTGGTTCTGGAGCACATTGTGACGATTTACATTGGTAACCTATCCTTCCAAGCCACTGAGGAGGATCTCCGCGAAGTTTTTGCCGAATATGGCAAAGTAAGTCGCGTCAGCCTACCCATCGATCGCGAAACTGGCAAAAAGCGTGGTTTTGCGTTCGTGGAGATGGAAACCGACGAAGCCGAAGATGCCGCGATCGCAGATCTCAACGGTGCTGAATGGTTGGGTCGTGAACTAAAGGTAAACAAGGCTAAACCCCGTGAAAGCGGTGGCGGTTATAGCGGATTTAGCCGTTCTGCTTAAGGTTCTGCTTAAGATTGACCGAGCGATGGTCAGGCAATTGATAATGGATAGTTCTCTTGGGGACAATGAATTAAAAATATAGCCCCTCGTCTTGGTGTGACCCAGGTCTACACCACTGAACCGTTAGCCCATCGGCGATCTCGCACACATCCCGTGGGTTGAATGGATGTGACCAGTGCTTTATTGAATTCGTGCTCTGCCACTACAGAGAATCATCAACCAGCCGCTAGTTTAGCGTCACTGACTCGTCGTATAGGTAATCTGAGGATTAAGGTTAATCTGGTGATTTATTCTGGGTTGATCTGGATCTCTCTTAAATTCAGCTAAATTCAGCTCATAAATTCAAGTAAGAGCCAGACAAAATTTGCGTCATGCCCTAATGGTTATGGCTACTGTGCTGAGGATGGGTAACCGTGGTTGGTAATCCATCCTCTCACTTTTGGGCGTTTACCGCTAGGACATGGTGAATGCTGATCTGATCGGCGATCATTCCAGCTCTCCAGGACACCCACGGGGGGATTACCGTTCAGATTAGCGACCATCAGATTAGCGATCAGCAGATTAGCGATCAGATGGGCGACAAGATATTAGACCTCTTGCACATTGCATGAAAGTCAATTGTTGAGTTGCCAAGATCTTC
>CAZJZR010000310.1:0-5226 GCA_964550475.1 uncultured bacterium | reverse complement strand
CGTTGAACAGTGGCTAAGCCGATGCCCGTGCCAGGAAACTCATTGGTGTTGTGCAGCCGTTGGAATACCCCAAATAGCATATTGGCGTAGGCCATGTTAAATCCGGCTCCATCATCGCGGACAAAGTAAGTCCGTTCACCGTTCAGGTCAGTGAAACCAAATTCAATTCGGGCAGTGGCATGGTGACTGGTAAATTTCCAAGCGTTTTGCAAGAGGTTATCGAGGACAACTCGCATTAGGGTGGCATCGCCAGCCACGATCGCCCCTGGCTGAACAATAACCTCGACTTGGCGATCGGGTTGGGTTTCCTGGAGTTCTCGCAGGATGCGTTCGCTGATTTGACTGAGGTCAACAGTGGTGTAGTTCATCGCTAACCGTGACACCCGTGACAACTGCAACAGGTCATCGATCAGGGTGCTCATGCGCGTGATGTTTTTGCGAATCCGTTGAAAATAATTCAACCCTTCGGCATCAAAGCGATCGCCATAATCCTCCATTAAGGCTTGACTAAACCCATCGATCGCCCGCAGGGGGGCACGGAGATCGTGGGACACGGAGTAGGCAAAGGCTTCTAGTTCGCGGTTGGAGGATTCCAGTTGGGCGGTGGTGCGAAGAATTTGGGTCTCGGCCAGTTTGCGATCGCTAATGTCAAAATTCACGCCAATCATCCGTTGCGGTCGGCCTTGCGGATCCCGTTGCACCAACCCATAGGCTTGGATGAACCGGACTGTGCCGTCGGGATGGATCACCCGAAATTCTGGATCGTAGTCCTTGGTGCCGTCTAAGGCGAACTGAATCGCTTGTTCAGTAGCGGCGCGATCGTCGGGATGCAGCGCATTGGCCCAGCCAGCGTAAACATTGGGAAACTGTTCCCGCGTCATCCCATACAAGGCATACATCTGGTCATCCCAGGTGAGGATGTTATGGGTAATGTCCCAATCCCAAATCCCCATCGCACTGGATTTGACCGCGAGACTGAGGCGATCGGACAGTTGGCGCAGTTGTGCTTCTGCGGCCTTGCGTTCGGTAATATCCAGCACAGTGCCAATTAATTGGATCAACTGCCCTGAGCCATCGATAATCGGTTCGCCCCGTGCCAACATATGCCCCAAACTGCCATCGGCACGGAAGAAACGACACTCCACTTCATAACAGGAGGCTGTGGCGATCGCAAGCTGCACCGTTTCGTTGTGTTTGCTGCGATCGTCTGGATGGAACAGTTGATGCAATTCTTCGTAGGTGGGTGGTGCTTGCGTCGGTTCCAGGCCAAACATCCGAAAGACTTCTTCTGACCACCAAATTTGCTCCGTCCGCACATCAAACTCCCAACTGCCCAATTTACCGATCCGTTGAGCTGTTTTCAAATGCGTATCGCTCTTTCGCAGTTGTTCCTCAATCCGTTTCTGATCGGTAATGTCAATATGACAGCCGATCATCCGTTTGGGGCTACCGTCGGGGTTCCACTCAATCACCCGACCGGAGCAAATCACCCAAATCGTCGAACCATTTTTGTGGCGATAGCGGACTTCTTCATGGAACAGGATGCAGCCTTGACTGGTGAAGTGTTGCTCTAAATTGGCCAACATGCGTGGTAAATCGTCGGGGAAAATCAGCCGTTGCCAGGTGTCTGGGGAGTTGACTAATTCGTGATCGGCATAGCCAAACATTTGTTTGAAGCCCGGACTGAGGTATTCCTCATGGTTGGGAATATCCCAATCCCAATAGCCCGCCAGTACCGTATCCAGGATATTTTCCAGTAAGTACAGTTCTTGCCGGGTTTGTTCTGCTTGCAGCCGTTCCTCTTGCAAGCGCACCCGGTCGGTGATGTCGGTGTGGGTGCCCAACATCCGCAGAGGTTTGCCGTCTTCATCCCAGGTGACAATTTTGCCCAGAGACAACACCCACTTCCAATCCCCTGTTTTGGTTCGCAGCCGGAATTCGGCTTTGTATTCCGGGATCTCGCCGTTGACATAGCGTTGATAGAGGTCAACCACCCGTTGGCGATCGTCGGGATGCAGTCGTTCTGCCCAGCGGGAGACACTTTCTTCAAATTCGCTGGGGTCATAGCCCAACATCAGGGCATATTCTGGATTGACAATCGACTTGCCGGTTTGCAAGTTACAGTCGTATAACCCCTGTTGGGTCGCGGCCAAGGCGAGGCGCAGTCGTGCTTCACTCTCGCGTACAGAGGCTTCTGCCTGTTGGCGGATGGTTTCGGTGCGTTTGACTTCCCGCAGATCACGGGCAATGGTGGAAAAGTGGCTGATCGTGCCATCCTGTCGCCAATGTGCCACAATCACTTGCCAAGTGGGGAATTCAGTCCCGTCTCGACGACGAAATAGGGTTTCTCCTTCCCAAAATCCAGTTTGGGCACATTGGGGTAATGCTTCGTCAACCAGCATCTGGGCAATGTGGGGCGGGTGATAGTCGGGAATGGTGGTCAGGAAAATATCTTCCTCCGGATCAATGCCCAAGAGCGTGCGGCCTGCTTGATTCAGGTAGGTGACTTGGCCGGAGCCTTCGGCGGAGGCAATGATGTCCCGTGCGGCTTCCAGAATGTCTAAGAGATGCCAGGTGGTTTCTTCAATTTGTTTGCGATCGCTAATATCGGTGATACTGCCCACGTAGCCGCTAATCTGACCGTGATCATCCCGTTCGGCTACCGCTTGCCCGTAGACCCAAATAATGTCACCATTGCGCCGTTCAATCCGGTACTCCAGTTGGAATTGGCTGTGGGTCTGGACGGACTCATTCCAGGCTGTGATGACTTTTTGCCGATCGGCTAAGTAAACCGCATCGAGCCACCCTAACCCCATGGCACTTTGGGGCGGGCGATCCATCATTTGGCTCCACCGTTCGTTGACATAGACGGTTTGACCCTGGGCGTTGGCGCGGAAAATGCCAACGGGAACCGCTTCAGTTAAAGAGACATAATTTTGTTGACTTTGGCGCAGAATCGCTTCAACGTGCTGCCGTTCTTGCAGTTGGATGATCAGTTGCTGGTGGGTGTTGGCCTGTTGGATGGCGATCGCCAACTGGACGGATAATTCCTGTAAAGTGTCCAGATCGCTGGATTCCCAATACCGGGGGGCATGGCATTGATGCGCCACTAACAAGCCCCACAGGGGATCTTCCGCTGTGATTTCGGTGTGGGAGTGGGACAGCAAAATGGGTACCACTAATTTGGCGCGTACCTGGGCTTGGGTTAAAAACGCCATGTGGGTATCGGGCAGTTGCAGTTGATCCAGATCATCAATAATCAAATTTTGGCCAACTCGGTAGGCCACCGATAGCGTTCGATAAAAGCTGGTTTGCCCCGGTTCTATCTGCATACAGGCCGGATAGGGAGGTTGCACAGATTCAGCCACAATCTGTTCACTCAGGGTGGGGGTGAATTGGTAGATCAGGACGCGATCGCAGTTCAAAAAATGCCGAATTTCCGTCACCGCCACCTCCAGAATCTCCTGGACTTTCAGGGAGGTATGGATACGGTTAGAAATTTGAGCGATCAACTTTTCTCGGCGTAACTGTTGCCGTAAACTGTTGGTCGTTTGGTCAACTGCAACTTGCAACGATTGGTTATAGCGAAATAGTTGTTGCCGTTGTTCCGACTCCATGGATTCGAGCCGTTGCTGGAGCACCAGATTGATTTCGTACAAAGATTCTGGTTCCAACAGCTTCAACATCTGGGTTTGGGTGAGAATACCCACTAAAAAGCCCTGTTCATCCGCAATCACCATGCGGCGAAACCGTCGATATTGCATGACTTCATGGGCTTGCCAGAGGGAGTCATCCGGGCGCAAGGTAAACAGCGGTGTACTCATCAGATCCGCTGCGGTTTGTTGATTTAAGTCCAAGCCCAACACAGCAAACTGTACGATGTCGTACTCGGTGATGATGCCAACCGGGTACACCATGGGCGATTGTGCCGCCCCGGTTGCCGCAGACAGTGGGCGATCGCCCGCAGATGCTGCTTCAGCAATCACCACACAACTGATTTGCTGGCGTGCCATGTGTTGGGCAATCTGCAACACGGTGACATGGCGCGGCAGATGAACCACCTCCGTTGTCATCACTTCCCCAATGGTGCGGAAGCGGAGCATATCCAGGGGATTTGCCAATTTGCGGATACTCTCTGGGGTCATAATCCCCAGCAGTTGATTGTTGTCATCTAGCACCACCAAGTGGCGGATGTGATGCTGTTTGAATTGATTGATGATCTGAAAAATCTGGTTAACGGAAGAGCTGGAACTGTCCGGACTCGTCGCCGGGGAGGGGCGATCGTGCACCAATTGATAACTAATCACGGGAGAACTCATCACATCGGCCACAGTCATCTGCGCCAAGTCTGCTCCCTGAGCTACCAACTTCACCAAATCCCGGTGGGTAAGAATCCCCACCACTACCCCTTGGTCAATCACCACAGCGCAGGTATGACTGGGAGACACCGCCGGAAATGACCGACTGTTGGCATCGTACTCCGTTGGCTCTATGTCACAACTAAGGCCACACGTTCTGTTGATGACGTGACTCATGAGATTGATCACATCCGTCAAAGCCAGATCAGGGGCAACTGTCAGATAGTCGATGTTGATCGCATCAGTGATATTCAACAACGGAACATTCAACAAAGACATATCATTGGCTCCTCGACTGGATGCAGTGGAAAGAGGATATAAATGATTACTGGTTGATTTCCCAATTAGCCATGATTAATCACCAATTACCGATTCCCTCACTCAAATCTTGTACCATCCTCAACAAGAACTGAAAACCCGACTTGCTCAACGAAAAAATCCGGTTTTCACCGCAGGTCAAGGGCTAGAAACCCAGTTGCTGACACAGGTGCAAGCTTTCAACTAACCCTCTGCAATTCACATAATCTGCAACTGCAAGCAAGCCCACCCTCCGGGAAGCAGGCTACATTCCCCAAACTCTTCTCCCCCTTGGGCAGGCTCTGCCAACGACTCACTCAGGAAGAGGGGAGAAGCGGAATTTCCCAATCCCTCTCTTGCTGTCTGTCATTACCAACAGCTTGTCTTTTCCCTAGGGACAAGACTTTTCCAGCCCTGCTTCACTCTAGGGAGAAAGAGTTGAAGGGGGTAGCTTGCTTCCCTTAGGGATGTGCAAGTAAATAAAATACCCAGCGTAGGATGCGTTAGGCTTCAGCCGTAACGCATCGTGTTTAATCTATGGGTACTTTATTTTCACGCTCCTCCCTTAGAG
>CAZJZR010000309.1:0-5239 GCA_964550475.1 uncultured bacterium | reverse complement strand
GCGATCTCACGGTATCCAACTATCCCCGATTACCGATTACCAATGATTACCGATTACCAATCAACTCATTACCCATTCACCAATAACACCACCGCATGAGCCGCGATCGCGGCTTCTTGGCCAACCGCATCCAGCTTTTCGTTGGTGGTGGCTTTCACGCCCACCTGCTCCGGTTGCAGGTTCAGCACGGTAGCGAGGCGATCGCGCATGGTGCCAATGTGTGGTTTTAGCTTGGGTCGTTCCGCCACAATCACCGAGTCAATGTTGCCAATTTGCCAGCCCCGGTCTTGAATCAGGTGGTGGACTTGTTCCAACAGCTTGAGGCTATCGGCTCCTGCCCATTTAGGGTCGGTGGGGGGAAAGTAATGGCCAATGTCCCCCAGACTCAATGCCCCTAACATCGCATCCATAATCGCATGGGTCAACACATCGGCATCACTATGCCCCAACAACCCGACCTCATGGGGAATGTTCACGCCGCCTAAAATCAGGGCGCGATCGGGCACCAAACGGTGGATGTCATACCCATTACCAATGCGAAACTGAACCATGGTCAACTCAGGATGCTCATGTGGACGTTCAGCATTATAAACCCGCCCAGACTCCCAATTGGGTGGGGCGATCGCGGTTAGAGATGTGCAGATCAATAATGTACATAGACAAAAATCTGTAGGGGGCGAATGGCCATTCGCCCCTACCGTGTGATTGGAACCTGTATTAGATCCCTAATCCTATTAAATCCCTAACCGTTGATAGACCTCTTCCAAATGCCGTAGGGCGTAGTTGGGATCAAAACAGGCCGCGATTTCCTCAGTGGATAATTTCGCAGTAACCTCTGGATGGTCGCTGACGAGGGCGCGGAAATTGCCGTCGGCTTTATTCCAGGCCGCATGGGCACAGGACTGGACGATCGCATAGGCCGCTTCTCGACCCATACCTGCCTTAACCAAAGCCAACAACACCTGCTGACTGAACACCACCCCACCGTAACAGTTGAGGTTGCGCTGCATATTTTCCGGGTAGACCAACAGATGCTTAATTAAGTCTGTAGCTTCAACCAACATGAAGTGGGTGAGGGTACAGGAATCGGGCAGGATCACCCGCTCGACGGAACTGTGGGAAATGTCCCGCTCGTGCCAGAGGGCAACGTTTTCTAAGGCGGCGATCGCATTTCCCCGAATCACCCTAGCGATCCCGGTCAACCGCTCCGACCGGATGGGGTTACGCTTGTGGGGCATGGCGGAGGAGCCTTTTTGTCCCTTGGCGAAAAATTCCTCCACTTCCAGCACGTCGGTGCGTTGCAGGTTGCGGATTTCCACGGCAAACCGTTCGAGCGATGCCGTGAGCAAGGCCAACGCTTGTAGGAAGGCGGCATGGCGATCGCGGGAAATCACCTGCGTCGAAGCCGTATCGGGTTCCAGTCCCAATTTCTGGCAGACCAATGCCTCCACACGCGGATCAATGTTGGCGTAGGTGCCTACCGCGCCGGAAATTTGACCCACGGCCACTTCCCGCCGCACTTGGATCAGGCGATCGCGGTGGCGCAACATTTCCGCCAGCCAACCCGCCAACTTAAAGCCAAAGGTAATCGGTTCAGCATGGATGCCATGGGAACGGCCAATCATCACCGTGTAGCGGTGCTGCTGCGCCTGGTAGCGAATCGCCTGAATCAGCGACTCCACCTGACACGACAACAAATCCACACTGGCGACCAACTGCAACGACAAGGCCGTATCCAACACATCGGAACTGGTCATACCGAGGTGAATGTATCGCCCCGCTTCCCCCACGTACTCGTTCACGTTGGTCAGGAAGGCAATCACATCATGGCGAACTTCGGCTTCGATCTCCAAAATCCGCTTCGGATCAAAATTGGCTTTGGCCTTAATTTCCTCCACCGCGTCCGCAGGGATATGGCCAAGTTCTGCCTGGGCTTCGCAGACGGCAATTTCCACTTGAAGCCAGGTCTTAAATTTATAGGTGTCTGTCCACAACTCACCCATTTCGGGGAGGGTATATCGCTCGATCAAAGTCCGCTTGGCACAACGCAACCGTTTTATTGTACCCCTGAACCTTGCTTAACCCGCTCTCTTCTCTATGCCTTCAAGTAAAGGCTCAGCCCTAGTTGGTAGTTTAGCTAGTCGGCAGTTGGGCTAGGCGGCAGTTGGGCGATCGCGCCCAGTCCGGTAGTAAAAGACTTGCAAATTAAAATCTCCAGCGTAAGCTCCGTATAGCTTAGCGGCCTAGACTTTACCTAGCCCAATTCACAAGATTCTACACGTAAAACCGTAGCGGCAATCCCCCAGCCTGCCCTGAGCAAAACTGAAGCTTGTACTGACAGGGTGTTTTAAAACTCCTGCTTTAAGTCATTTTGACGACTCAAGTCGCTTCAAGTCGCTACTCAACGCCCAGAAATACTGACAAAATCCACTAATTTCAGGGGAGCGTAGTCATGGTTTTAACCATCCTTCCCTTGTCAAACACCCTTTAAGGATGATCTAAATGGGCTGCGTAGGACTCGAACCTACAACCTACGGATTAAGAGTCCGCAGCTCTACCATTGAGCTAGCAGCCCGTGAGGGGTTGAGACGACTTGAGAGCGATCCTCAAATCCGACTTTCTACTATATCAGATTTTACAGATTGATTGCACACAAATTTATATAAACCTTGATATCGCCGCAGCAACCCAGTTTCTCAGCCTGTTGGAGCCAAACTGGAGGGGTATCAAGTCGGTACACATCCCAGCAATCCGATAGATCTGGCAAAACAAAGAGAGTTTCTTAACAAAAAAGGTTTTTTAAAAATGGACAAATAAAATGGACAAATGTATTAATAAAAGTATTAATATAAATTTACTAACAAATTTGATCAAACCCCTAGACAAAAGTCCGTAATTGATGATACAAACGTTCTATGAGAAATAGAACCATCAGTACCCTTGATCCTTATGCAATCCCTCACCGAAGCCCAGCAACAACTTTTTGACTGGCTGGTTAACTACGTGCGTGAACATCAGCATTCGCCGTCAATTCGGCAAATGATGTATGCCATGAATCTTAAGTCTCCAGCCCCAATCCAAAGTCGATTAGAGCATCTCCGTAAAAAAGGCTACATCGACTGGACTGAGGGTAAGGCTCGCACGATTCGGATTTTGACCACGCCAACGCGAGGATTGCCAATCTTGGGGGATATTGCCGCAGGTGGCATGATTGAACCCGCTACGGATGAAGTGGAGCCGTTTGATTTGTCTGGCCTGTTCCTGCAACCCCAATACTATGCATTACGGGTGACGGGCGACAGTATGATTGATGCCTTCATTACCGATGGTGATGTGGCGATTATGCGCCCGGTCAAAGAGGCCGATAAGGTGAAAAACGGCACCATCGTTGCCGCAAGGGTAGAAGGGACAGGAAACACCTTAAAGTATTACCACCGTCGAGGAAATCGCATTTCTCTCAAACCCGCGAATCCCAACTATGAGCCGATTGAAACACGAGCCGATCAGGTAGAAATTCAAGGAATTTTGGTCGGAGTATGGCGCGGTTACAATATGGCAGGTCAAAAGTTCTAAGCTTTGCCCCTACGGTGGACAACACAAATTTAATTAGCACCAGAAATTTCTGAACGTGTTACTTTCTAAACGTGTTATCCGTCTGCACGTTGAACTATTTACATTTTTTACATTCCCCCTTAGGGGGGTGCGGGCTACGCCTACGTCTTGCCTAGGCGGGAATAACTTGCCTTGCGTCCCCGCAGGGTAGTCGTCGTTAACTCCGCCCACCCCACGGGTGAATGATTCGGGCTAACCGCCAAAAACACCGGGGAGGGTCAGCTTTAGTCCGGCTGTGGCTAAGAGGTTGACCAGTGCGATGGGCAATAGAAATTTCCATCCCAGGTTAAGTAATTGGTCAATTCGCACACGCGGAAATGTCCAGCGCATCAAAATTGCCAAAAAGACCATGATATAGGCTTTGACTAAGGTCATGATGATGCCGAGACTGGCGGTGAGTAACTGCAACCAGGCGGGGATTTGGGAAAGTCCTAGCCAGTCCGCGATCGCCTCCACGGGCACCACAAAGCCCCATCCCCCCAGATACAACACCGCTACGATCAGCGAGGACAGTACCAAATTGGCATAGGAGGTACCGTAGAACAGCATAAACCGGACACCACCATACTCCGTTTGATACCCTGCCACCAGTTCTTCTTCCGCTTCTGGCAA
Source organism: uncultured bacterium (assembly GCA_964550475.1). Lineage (GTDB taxonomy): Bacteria > Cyanobacteriota > Cyanobacteriia > CAIUCS01 > CAIUCS01 > CAIUCS01. The sequence goes on along the minus strand of CAZJZR010000309.1, from coordinate 1,015 downwards.
GTCAAACGGAATCCGTTCCGCCTCGGCCAAGGCCGCAATCCAGAAAATCACAAATCCCACAGGTTGCCGCCAGAGATTCCAACTGAGGATGCCATATTCCGACTGTTGTTGCACAATCTCGACCGTACTGAGGCTATTGGACATCATGACGATCGCCAACACCGCTAACGCCAACGGCACCTCATAACTGAGGGACTGGGCTGCTGCCCGTAGTCCACCTAGTAGCGCGTACTTATTATTGGATGAGTAGCCGGCCATCAACAGCCCAATCGGGGCAATGCTTGACAAGGCAATCCACAGAAAAATCCCGACTCCCATGTCTGCAATCACCAGATGTTGCCCAAAAGGGACAATGAGATAGGACAGAAACACAGGGACAAAAATTAAGATCGGCGCGAGTAAAAATAACAGCGGATCCGCTTGCATTGGGGCTTGGGTTTCCTTGATCAGCAGCTTCAGTACATCGGCAATGGGCACCAAAATTCCTAAGGGGCCGATGAATTCCGGCCCTACCCGCTGTTGGGCGGCAGCGGAAATTTTGCGCTCTAACCAGGTTCCCACCAACGCTAACAGCGTTGCTGCCGCTACCATCAACACCATTGGTAACGGCAACCAAATCAATTTGGCTACACCAGAGGGTAACCCGTACTCAGTTAAGGCATGGATAAAACTGGCTTGTAGATCCAGCGAGGCAGTTGGAGGATTAAACATGGGTAATCAGCAAAGGAGGATGGAGAGCAGAGAGCAAAAGGAGTATGAAGATCAAACAATGGGACAGCGATCGCTAGGCAAGAGGAGATGGCAAGCTGCGTTCGACTATAGCTACGGTAGCTAGGGACGCGGGGGTGGGTCTTGTAGATTGTTCGGGAGGGGAAGGATTTTTTGTACATTTTTCAGATCGCAGCCCAAATCCAAAATCAGTCCGAAGGTTTAGCCCAAAATACCCGGATGATCCGATAATCAAGTTCTGCGAACACATTCTGTGGCGGTTGCTCATCCCCTCAGTCCCCCACCC
>CAZJZR010000308.1:0-5250 GCA_964550475.1 uncultured bacterium | reverse complement strand
CTAAGTCTCCAACAAATTCTCCAGTCATTATCCTACCTGTTCCGCTGTAACAGTTCATCTCCCTCTCCAGAAAAACCTATGCACAAAAAACAGGTCGAAGGTGGGCGATCGGGAGCCAAAAAAATCTTTCTAAAAATGTTTGACAAATGAGTCACTCATGGGCACAATGATTAATGCGCTGGTGATGCGCTTCGTCTGGGACTGTAGTTCAATTGGTTAGAGCACCGCCCTGTCACGGCGGAAGTTGCGGGTTCGAGCCCCGTCAGTCCCGTAGAGTAACTGCAAAATCATATCTAGCAAAACTATATTTGGCTTGATTTGGCATTTGGCTTAATTTGGCTGAGTCAGATATCTAGCGTAATCAGATTGCTGTAATCAGATTGCTGTAATCAGTAAAAGCAACGCCTATCGTTATGCTAGTTAGACGGGGCATGTTCAACCTGTGCCCGTTCCAGCATCTGCGTTGCACCATACGGCGACTGAACCATTTAGTGGTGCTGTTTGCCAGCATTCACCGTCACTATCAGTATGTGGCCGAACGGCTGAGTTTACAGGATGTGGCTCCCCGTGGCTACCTGGCTCGACCTAAGCGAGAAGACGGGATCAGCCATCCGGCGATGGTCATTGTGGGTCAACTGCATCGGGGCACCTTTGAAGCCTTAGACTATGCCCGGATGATTGCCGACGAAATCATGGCCGTGCATGTGGATATTGGCTCCAGCGATCGCGCCAAACTCCTAAGCCGTTGGGAAGAGTTAGAAGCTGATATTCCGCTCCATATTTGGGATTCTCCTTACCGTTCCGTAGTTGAGCCAATTGTGGATTTTGTGGCCGAGTTTGAGCGGCAACACGCCAACGGACTCTGCACCATCATTATTCCGGTATTTGTCACCCGCAACTGGTGGGAAAGCTTGCTCCACAACCAAACCACACTGTTTTTAATTGCGGCACTGCGAACCAAACGCAGTCGGGTGGTCACCACTGTCCGCTATTACTTGTAAAAAATCGCAATGATTTTCTGTATATCAAACTACAGAATTAATTGAGGGAACTTGGTGGAATGAAGAGCTAGCGAGTCTCACTAGCATTGTTATTGCTCAGCATAATTAGTATTTACACTAGGTAACTGGCTTTAATTAGGTTAGAGATTCTTACCCCTCATATGCGTTCACCCTAACCGTCCTTCACCCTTTCATTCAGCAATTTCATTAATCAATTCCTAAGTTCTGCAACGATGCACAGAGTTAGGAGTCTGCATCAGCGCAAGTGGCTATAGTCGCGGTTTAGTTACAGGGAACCTACGTTGCGTCTATAACCGCCAGACACTTTCCCAACACCCTCCTTAATTGATTCATTTAATTGATCCATTGCTGCGTCTACAGCATTTTTCAATTTAATTCAACCCGAATTGCAGTTCCATGCCACACAAACAAAGGGCTGAAGTCCTTTCAGATGGTGTTTTAGGGACGTGATCGTTCATCCTGTACCCACACCGATCCCTGTGGGGCATGGCATTGCGATGTCCCTGGGTTCGTCGCGGCGATCTTCCTGTGGGGGGAAGTCCCTAAGGATCGTGGATTTAATAAAACCGCAAATTGTAGGGGCGAGTTTTGCTGGCAAATCCATTGCAGGAGGCCGATTGATCTGCTGCCCCTGTATAAATATCGAATTTATTTAATTCACAGTACTCAGTCGATTTTGGTTGCCCCAGATGCAGAGTTGGCTGCGCTAGGTGCAGACAGAATTGACCTTTAAGCAGTCTCTAAACTCTAAAACGCTTAGCTTCGCGGAGATTAAATCAGCGTGTTACTTCCCAGTTTATTGACCAGTTTATTGCCGTTAGTGGTAGGGCTAGGATGTGCCCTATTCCTGCTCCCTAGTCCCGCCTTGGCTGAGGCGGCAGCGGCTGCCCCAGCCCCTGACACGGGGGATACAACCTTTATGCTGATTTCTGCGGCCCTTGTGTTGCTCATGACTCCTGGGCTGGCTTTTTTCTATGGTGGGTTTGTGCGATCGCTCAACGTCCTCAACACCATGATGATGAGCTTTATCATGATGTTGCTGGTGGGCGTAACCTGGATTTTGTGGGGATACAGCCTTTCCTTTGCCCCCGGCACCCCCTTCATTGGTGGATTGGAATGGATGTTCCTGAATGGAGTCGGTTTAGAAGTTACCGATTATCTCAAGGGCAGTGCACCAGCGGAGATCGTCTCCTACGCACCGACCATTCCCCATCAAGCCTTCATGGTCTACCAAGCCATGTTCGCTGTGATTACTCCCGCGCTGATCTCTGGAGCAATTGCTGAGCGGATGAAATTTAAGGCTTACTTTTGGTTTGTTTTAATCTGGTCGATCGTCATCTACTGTCCACTGGCGCATATGGTATGGGCAAAGGGTGGCTTGATGGGCTTGTATGGCGGTTTTGGTGCCTTAGACTTTGCAGGTGGCACCGTCGTTCACATTAGCTCTGGGGTTTCTGCCCTCGTGGCGGCCTTGATGTTGAAAAAACGCCGCAGTTACCCCAACAGTTTGTCTGCGCCCCACAATGTGCCGTTCATCATGCTGGGGGCGGGGCTACTGTGGTTCGGGTGGTTTGGCTTTAATGCGGGCAGTGCGTTGGCTTCCGGCAGTCTCGCCACCGTGGCGTTTGTGTCTACCAATGCCGGAGCAGCCGGAGCCGGGTTGGTCTGGGTACTGATGGAGTGGGTGCTGCTGGGCAAACCGACTGCCGTTGGTCTGGCGACCGGATTAGTTGCCGGTTTGGTCGGCATTACCCCAGCGGCTGGATTTGTGACCCCTGTGGCTGGTCTGCTGATTGGGGGGATTACAGCATTCTGCTGTTTCTATGCCATTCGGATCAAAAACAAATTGGGTTTTGATGACGCGCTGGACACCTATCCCGTCCATGGGGTTGGTGGCACCGTGGGAGCACTTTTGACTGGTATTTTTGCCACCAAGAGTGTCAACGCGGCAGGAGCCAATGGGTTGCTGTATGGTGAACCGGTGCAACTGCTTAAACAAATTGGTGCAGTGTTAATTGCCTATGCGATCGCCGCCATTGGCAGCTTTCTGATCTTGAAAGTTCTCGATATGACCATTGGCTTACGCACGCCTGAACAAGTGGAAATTCAGGGGCTGGATCCAACGGAGCACGAAGAAATTGGCTACGGTGACTTTGGTATGCCCACTACGGCTAGCCCCACCCATGGTGCAGCGATCGGTCATCCGTCTGAGTGATGGGATGGAGACGGTTTGGCGACGTTGACGGTTCGGCTACACGGTTTGGCGACGGTATGTTGCGCTGGCAATTGTCCTCTGCTCAAACCTGACCTGTCCCGTCTAATAACATCCCGACCAGTAATATCTCGGCCAAGTCCCCTCCAATCATGTTCTGAGAATCGTCATTACTAGATGTCATCACTCCCGATAGGTGCTATCGGGGGTTTCTTGCTGTTAATGGGGGATCCTACATCAGACTGAAAAATCGGGTTTCCGCATCGCTAGAAACCCGGTTTCTCAGTTGGATGCAATGATGCCACACCCGTTAATCCGATGATCCGTTAACGAGAACCTGCGCCAACCGTAGCGGGTAACTCTGCTGTGCCGTCTAAGTTAGTGGCCTCTAGGCTGTCAGTATCCAATGTTGGCAGGGCAGCATCCGATGCTGCTTCGGTCGGAGCCAGCACCCAGGCCAGCACCACAGGCACCACACCGAGGAGAACGCTGATGGCCGTGGGGAAAAGATAGCGAGCATCCAATTGGGTGACGGTGATGATGGCTCCGAAGGCAAAGTTCAACAGGTACACGGCCAAGGGCAGGGTCAGTTGGGCGCGAGTCAGGGAGAAGGAGCGGAATCGCCACATCCACCCCGCCACGGTCATGAACAATGCACCTGTACCCATCCAACCGGCCAGATTGCGGTACGGCATCCCAAAGAATTCGCCAATTTCTTGAAATTCCCAGAAGGGGTAAGGGGTTTGGCTCATGGCCGGATCCAGCACAAAGTCCCACGCGGTGAGGAACACGGCTCCCAACCCGATCGCCCCGATCGCCTTCACCCAGTTCGCCCATTGCAACCGACTGAGCAGCGCGATCGCCACCACGTAACAGACCAAACCCATGTAAAACCAAGACAGGGGAATGGTAAATGGCACTAATCCGGCCACCTTGTAGCCCAAACCACTCAGGTAGCGATAGTGGCCGAAGGGGAAGCCGGTGCTAGTTCCCAACAATTCGCTACTGAGGGACAACCCCACAGCGGGCACCATAAAGCCCAACCATGCCCGTAAACCCAAGGTGCGGTAGGCGTAGAGCGCGACGGCGATCGCACCCAGGACAATATAGACCACCCCACCCCCTAACATGCTCCAACCGAAGAGGGTTTGGCCAAATGTGGGCAAACTGGCAATTAGCTGGGGATTTGGTAATACAATCAACAGCCCAGCCAACCCAAACACCAGAGCCAACCCGTGACCCACCAGACAAACCCACTCGGCAGTTACCAATCGCTTCATGGAAAACCTCAAGACATTGGACAAAAACAGCCTGCTGAATAGTTTACAAATCTTCAAATACTTATGGAAGGGGTTAACCGGAATTGGCGTAAAAATTCGCACCACCAGAGCGAACAGTTGACCGGAGGATTGACCGGAGAGCCGCCGCCGCCAACTGCCGCCGAATGCCCCCGAAATTGGCTGCCTTGCCGGGGCATAATTCCCCATTTCCCCTCTAGCCCAACGGTCGCAACCGTCCCAGAATCAGCAATGTGCTGGTTACCATAGTGCAGTTGTGACAGCCATTTCTGCATCCCTGCATACCTGACTGGCGGTTAAAATCGCGACTGCCGTGTGGCAACGCAACGCCAAACAGTCGTCACGGCGACATCAAATCGGGCTTATCGCGGTATTCAGAATCATCAGGAACAGCGAAAACCGATGATTAACAAGGGGCTTAAGCCCGTTGCTCGTGCCGCGTCAATGTAAAACGGGCGGAGCAACCACCCTGTTAAATTCCGATGCCAATTGTCACTATTCAGGTTAATCAACGCTTGATTGCTCGATCTATAAAGGGTTGGGAAACCCAACCCCTACAATTCCATCTGTTGTTCAGTGTGTAGGGGCGCGGGAACCGCGCCCTAGATTCGGCTACCTGAATGCTTACTGCCAATTTAAGAACATGATTTAAGGGCATTAAATGGGGCGTATCCAACAGTTGGGGGATACATCCGGGCGAATAGAATAAGCCCTTTGG
>CAZJZR010000307.1:0-5270 GCA_964550475.1 uncultured bacterium | reverse complement strand
TCAACATAGCCACAGAAGAAACCAGTTTTGGTTGTACACAGCTCAGAATAGGGATTTGCTTGGTTGACAAATCCCTATTTTTTCATGCTGATGCTTGATGCTGACCATAGCGTTGGCAATTAAATGCAGTATTCCATTCTGGGTGCGGCAGGAATCAATTGCCGCTGTTCTAAATCGCTGAGAATTTTGGTCAATGTTTCGCTCACGGTTTCGGTAGCGGTATCACACACAATCTCTGGATTTTCGGGTGGCTCGTAGGGATCGTCAATGCCCGTAAAGGCCAGCAATTCTCCGGCTCTAGCCATGGCATACAATCCCTTGGGATCGCGGGCTTCACAGACTTCCAGAGGTGCGTTCAAATAAACCTCGATAAATTCGGCGGTAATGCTCTGTCGCACTTCGTCTCGGATGGTTTGGTAAGGGCTGATGGCCGCGACGATCGCCACCACACCATTCCGACTCAGTAAATTGGCCACAAAGCCGATGCGGCGGAGGTTAATCTCGCGATCGCCCCGACTGAATCCCAATCCCTTGGAGAGGTTTTTGCGAATGGCATCGCCATCCAACACTTCCACCAAACAATTACGGCGGCGTAACTCCTGCTCAAGTCCAACTGCAACGGTGGACTTACCAGCACTGCATAAGCCCGTTAACCAAAGCACAAATCCTTGTTGGTTCATAAGGCGGGAGATCAATTCCGACTGGTTTGTGTAGCCCGATTAGGGGAACCGTTAGCCGTATCACGGGGACGGGATGTGGGCGACTCCACCTGAAGTTGTTGGCGACCGTTGCGGACAATTCGCATGATCTCGGTGAGCTGCTGCTCCATTTCCCGCAGTGTGCGGTCGGCATAGGCATCGGCTCCGGATTGGATGTCCTTGGCTTCAGCGATCGCCGCCTGCCGCATTTGTTCCAAGTCCTGCTGAGCTTGCCGTTGCAACTGTTGGATTTCCGTCCGGGTTTGTTCGTGCAGAGCTTCACACTCCTGCTGAACCCGTTGCCGCAATTGTTGAGCTTCCAGGTTAGCTTGCTGGATGATCCCCAACTCATCCAAAATCTCCGCCGCCCGTTGTTCTGCTGCTTGGATTAATTCCTGGACGTAATGTTCCGCTTCCAACAACAAGTCATCCCGTTGGCGGATGATGTCCGTCGCTTCCTGAAACGCGGACGGCAAGTTTAACCGAATCAAGTCCAACTGATCCAGGATTTGTTCCTCGTCCACCATGGTGCGCCGAGACAGCGGAATCCGGGGACTGTCCAAGATCATCTCTTCCAGCCGATTTAACTCCTGCTGGATGTCCACACTGGGCGATCGCGTCGGGTCTACGTAAGCGGCTCCATTGGTGGCGGGGACGGGGGCTGTGGCAGATCCGTTGCGATCGGTTTCGGTGCGGTTTTGGTCTTGTCGAAGCATTTTTGGTAAATATCCAGTGCGACAGATTGGGGAACAAGGTGGTCAATTGGACCGCCAAATCGAGCGACTTCTTTTACAGCACTACTACTTAAAAAACTATATTCATTGGATGTGGCGAGAAAGATGGTCTCAATTTGATCCGATAAGGTTTTGTTGATGTGAGCCATCTGAAGTTCCATCTCAAAGTCAGATAGGACTCGCAGACCTCTGAGCAGAACACTCGCTTGTTTCATCCTGGCATAGTTTACTGTGAGACCATCAAAACTTTCTACCTCTAAATTGGGTAAATGGTTGGTAGCTCGACGGATTTGGTCGATTCGTTCCTCAATGGTAAACAGAGGCATCTTGTTGGGATTTCGTAGCACCGCCACAATCACCCGCTCAAATAACTTACACGATCGCTCGATGATATCGAGATGACCCAAGGTAATGGGATCAAAGCTGCCGGGGTAAATTGCAAGCACAAATTAATTGAGGGATAGAATTTGGGGCTTTGGTGGGGGGTCAACCTTGACTAGCTGATTATAACCAAGGTTCACCTAGGCTGTTCATTGCAATTCTGAGGAATCCCAAAAGATTTTGATAAAGAAATTGAATTCATGTCCGGAGACTGTGGATCAGGGTGGGTTCACCACGTCGCGATCGCGACTCAGACAAAACCCAACCGCTGAAACAGCATAACCCTGGCCAACGAATTGGTCAGGGTTATGGGTTAAACATCAAACCGCTCTCAACTACTTCGTTTCGGAGAACTCTGCGTCGATTACGTCGTCGCCGCCACCGGAGGAGGAGCCTGTGCCACCACCAGGAGCGTCGTCGCCGCCACCGGGAGCACCGCCACCGCTTTGTTGATAGATGTTGCTACCAACTTGATAGAGGGCTTGCTGGAGTTCGGTGGTGAGGGACTTCATGCGATCGCCATCATCCTGTGCCACCGCTTCCTTCAGGTCTTTCACCAAACCTTCCACCTTCGCCTTATCCGCAGGGGGCACCTTGTCGCCCAAGTCAGCGATTTGCTTCTCTGCTTGGTAAGCCAGCGAATCGGCTTGGTTCTTCAGGTCAATCTTCTCACGCCGCTCCCGGTCAGCCGCTGCGTTCATTTCAGCGTCGCGTACCATCCGCTCCACGTCATCCTTGGGCAGCGTGGATGCACCCGTGATGCTGATCGACTGTTCCTTACCTGTGCCCTTGTCCTTAGCGGTGACGTTGAGGATACCGTTCGCGTCGATGTCGAAGGTGACTTCGATTTGGGGCACGCCACGGGGCGCGGGAGGAATCCCATCCAACCGGAAGGTTCCCAAGCTCTTGTTATCGGCGGACATTTCCCGTTCCCCTTGCAGAACGTGGATTTCCACATTGGTTTGGCCATCCACAGCGGTGGAGAACACTTCCGACTTCTTGGTGGGGATAGTGGTGTTGCGAGGGATGATCTTGGTCATTACGCCGCCCAAGGTTTCCACACCCAAGGACAGGGGGGTCACATCCAGCAGCAGAATGTCCTTCACTTCCCCAGCCAACACACCCGCTTGGATGGCAGCACCCACGGCCACCACTTCATCGGGGTTAACGGTTTGGTTGGGGTCTTTGTCCAGCACCCGCTTCACCAAGTCTTGCACCGCTGGAATCCGGGTGGAACCACCCACCAACACCACTTCATCAATGTTGGTCTTGGACAACTTGGCATCACGCAGGGCGTTCTCTACGGGAATGCGGCAGCGATCAATCAGATCGGCACACAGTTCTTCAAATTTGGCACGGGTGAGCGTGACATCCAAGTGCTTCGGCCCATCTTGGGTGGCGGTGATGAAGGGCAGGTTGATTTCTGCTTGGGTAACGCTGGACAGTTCAATCTTGGCCTTTTCTGCCGCTTCGGTTAACCGTTGCAGGGCTTGACGATCCTTCCGCAGATCAATGCCTTCATTGCGCTTGAACTCTTCGGCCAGGTAGTCCACGATCTTCTTGTCGAAGTCGTCACCGCCGAGGTGGGTATCGCCGGAGGTGGCCAGCACTTCAAACACGCCGTCGCCCACTTCCAGCACGGATACGTCAAACGTACCGCCGCCTAAGTCAAAGACCAGAATGGTTTCGTTGCTCTTTTTGTCCAACCCGTAGGCGAGGGAGGCAGCGGTGGGTTCGTTGATGATCCGCAGCACTTCCACACCCGCGATCCGGCCTGCGTCTTTGGTGGCTTGCCGTTGGGAGTCGTTAAAGTAGGCGGGAACGGTGATTACGGCTTGGGTGACGGTTTCGCCCAGATACTTGCTGGCATCTTCCACTAGCTTCCGCAATACCTGAGCCGAAATTTCTTCGGGCGCAAATTGCTTGTTTTCAGCCGGACAGTTCAGCTTGACGTTGCCGTTAACGTTCATCACCTTGTAGGAGACTTCGGTCGCCTCGTGGGTGACTTCATCAAATCGCCGCCCAATGAACCGCTTAACGGAGTAAAAGGTGTTTTCCGGGTTCATGACCGATTGCCGTTTGGCGATCTGTCCCACCCGACGTTCCTTGGTTTTTGGATCAAATGCCACCACGGAGGGGGTGGTGCGGAAGCCTTCAGCATTGGCGATTACGACGGGCTTGCCACCCTCCATTACGGCTACGCAGGAGTTGGTTGTTCCCAAGTCTATTCCGACAACTTTTGCCATATGAGTAATTCGGCTCCATTCACTACAAAAAAGTTATGACCTGTAAACTTTCGATGACCGTAACCGTGCGTTAACGAGGGCAAAACTCGGTCAGATGTTGATGATGTCTCTAACCGCTGCCCGTTAACCAGGTCATTTAGGTCACTCAGAACCCAGAACCTGGGCTAATTTCGCCTCGCTCGGTTTTGCCAGCTTCCATCCAAACTCAAGGATTATTTGGAATCAAGGATGATTTGGAATCACAATGGGATTTGGCATTGCGCTTACCATCCCGACATCAATTCCCTAATCAATATTGCTTGCCCTCTGCCCTTCAGATGAAGGGTGGGTTACCGAACCTCACACGGGACGGTTGTAGGCGCGATCGCCCCTACCAATCTGAGCTAGGGATGTCAGTTAAAAATCTGAGTTAACGATGCCAGTGGTTGATGTATCCAATTAATTAAGGAATGCAATCTTTCATACATTCAATGTAAAGAAGGATAGGGATTAACTCCATTGGGGTGAACCGTAATCCCGAAGGGGGGTTTGCCGCCTGTAGTGTATTTGTTCTGTAGGGTGGGGGAGGGTGTTAGGTATTAGGTAATGGGTGTTAGGTAATTGGGAAACAGCGGAATTACCAATGCAAAACCTGAACGTCCGGCTGTGGCAAGGTAACCCTGGAAGCCATTGATGATCAACGGATCTAGAGCAAAACGTATGGTGATCGCGCAATGTGTAGGGGCGTTGGCTTTGCCTGTGCTTTGCATATAGCATTCCGGCCATGATTTTTGGTCAGATTACACAGATCAACCAGAAAGCGTGTGGGCAATGCCCACCCTACATTCTCTAGCCTGGTTTATTCACAACATTCTATTAGGCACAACCGTAGGGGCAAGCCCCCCGTGGTTGCCCCGTAGATCTGGAACTTAGACACAGATCTTGGTGTAAAGCGTCATTCCCTGCATTGGGCAGAAGAACACTGCCTCTACGGTTTTCAGGATTTTTCAGTAAATTGTCATGAATAATGCAGGCTAGTCCCTTCCCCTATAGCCGTTTTTCTACTTGCACCATGATTTGGTAGGAGACCCAGCCGCCCGCCACCATGGCGATCGCGAAATAGACCAAAAACCAGAAATGATTGCCGATGTCAGCTAAACTTTTGCCGTCTGCCGATACTTCGGTGAGGGCTTCGGTCATGTGGTAAATCGGGTTGAATTCGGCAATATCCA